>JBHICB010000147.1:0-3713 GCA_046759365.1 Hydrothermarchaeales archaeon (SeqCode) | reverse complement strand
ATGAAGTAGAGGTGAGTATAGCCGAGGAATCAATTGAGAGCGAAGATGTCAGGCTGCTTATGAGCATCCCAGGCATCGACTATTACACAGCCATGCTATTTATAAACGAGATAGGTGACATCAAACGTTTTTCCAGCGCAGCCAAGCTTGTCAGCTGGCTTGGTCTGGCGCCTAGGGTGCATCAGAGCGGTGGTACAGGCTATAACGGCAGGATAACCAAAGAGGGCTCGCCAAGAGTTAGATCTAGTATTGTTCAGTCAGCCCGTGTAGCAGTACGCTGGGACGAGCATTTCAAAGGGAAGTATCGCCGGATAAAGACACGGCGCGGAGACGGCAAGGCCATAGTGGCGGTTGCCAGGGAGATGGTTGTTGCCATGTATCATATGCTCACCCGCATGGAGAGATATAGGTTCAGCAGCGAGGCTTTTGTTAAAGAAAAGTATAAGAGACTGGAAAGGAGAGTTGGTAATGCAGACAAGATACGGGGAAGGACTCCTGCGGGAGCTCTTTCTTCATAAAATGATGATTATATGAAGTGTTTCGGTGTCACCCATCCACTCTAAGGATTTAGAAGTTTTTCATGGATGAGAAATAAGATTTATCTACTTTTTATATTGCGGATCTAACATTCCTGCTTTGTCAAAGTCTAACTGTGCTTTCTCAGATTCACCTAACGATCTATAAGCAAGTCCTCTATTGTAATATGGCATGGCCCAACTTGGGTTGATCTCTATAGCCTTGGTGTAGTCTGATATAGCCTTTGAATACTCCTCTAATTCTCTGTAAGCAAGTCCCCTATTGAAATATATATCAGCATACTTTGGGTTGATTTCTATAGCCTTGGAAAATTCTGATATGGCATTTGAGTACTCTCCTGATTTACCATACGCAACTCCCCTATTGTTATATGTTATTGCCTCATCATAAACTGGCGCTGTAGTAGTAGTTGTTGGTTTTGGTGTTGAACTTTGTTGGCTACCAGAAAACGCTATTGTAAATCCAATCACTATTATTAAAATAAAAACTAACCATCCTTTAGAGGATCCTTTCTTCTCAACTTCTTTTACTACAACTTCTTTTTTCCCCTCAGGGACATAGTTTTGTGCATTACAGAATTGACATTGTATATTTCCATAGGCATCGTATGGAAGCTCTGCACCACACCCTTTACACTTCATATCTCCACCACTAAGTTAAGAATAAATGATGGTGAATTATTTAAAACCTATTGAAAACCTGGAGGGGATAGAAACAGAAAGAAAAGGCGACTGATAACTACTATAGGGATATACTTTTTTTCAGAAAAATAAGGGTTGGGGCTACGAACTAGTAGTTGAAATCCTTGGGAGGGCTTCATCAGTCCATGTTCGGAGCCTACGGTTTTCTTCTACTTTATAATAGAAATTAGGTAAGTTTAGATACCTGTAAACATTACTATTTCTAGTATATAAAAAAAGTTCAATTCTCCTCTAAATTCTTACTTCACTACCTCTCTATAAAGTAAGCTTCTACTCTACCGATTTATGAAAAATTCACTTTGAAATAAGTACCTTTTCAATGCCTTTTTATCGTTAAATTTACATGTTAAAAATATGAAACTTCAGAAGTATAAGCGCAAAATAAAGGATAAAATTTACCATCAGTATATGTTGACCGTACCCCCTGCCCTGGTAAAGCCCTAAAGCTCGAAGGCAAAACCTTGGAATGGGGGGGGTGAGCTTCCTCTTTCAGAACCTCTGGATCTATCTGAAGTGGACACTTTCTAGGAAGTTTCCTGATTTAGAGAGGCTGTGCTTCAAGACCATGGCGAGGCAGCTTCTAAGATGCCTTGAGGATGCCATGGGGTTTGTGGACCTGTTCAAAGCCTGTTACCCGGGACGATCGAGCAGGGTTTGAGGGGATGGGATTTTTCAGTAACTATGTCAAGTTTCAGTTCTGAGTCATGGAGTTTTGGATGTCTACCTTAGACTTGATGTCTACTCTCCCTACAACCTACCGTTTTTAAGACTTTATACGGCAGAAAACCCGCCTAACCAAGAAATTGTACGGCAAAAAGTTCTTATACAACAGTCGATTTACGAAGTACTGAAAGTGGGAAATTATGAAGTTCGGGTTATTGGGCGCGGATTAGTATGAGGCTTAATCTCAATCTATTGCAGAAATTCTCGATCTATAGCTTCCTTATCATACTGGTCCTTGGGTTGATTCTGGGCACCGTTCTATCTGTCTCCATCGAGGGGTACATGACAGACCGCACCAAAATAAGTGTATCATCCATCACCCAGACCCATGCTGCAATGGCATTGAGTCCAGGGATTTTCGATGACCCTGACTACAGCAAGAACAAGGATGTATTCTCGAAATTCTACTCCATGATAAAAACTCCAGAGATAGTTAGGATCAAAGTCTACAACAGGGATGGCACAATAATATATTCGGACGAGGAGGGGTTGGTGGGAGAGAATTTCAGGGATAATCATGAAATTATAGAGGCACTTGAAGGTAACTTAGAGGCCGAAATCCATAGGAACTTGGAATTAAAATCCGAACACACTTTTGAGCGCGACTTCGAGGGCCTCATGGAACTTTATGTGCCATTAGATTTAGGCGGAGGGGACATCGTCGGCGTAGTTGAGGTTTATCAGGTCCTCGACGACATCGACAAGGATATCGCAAATGCCAAGAGGGCGATTTGGACAACCATCTCCATTGGTTTCTTGTTCCTATTTCTTGTCCTGTTTGGCGTTGTGAAGCGGGCCTCGGACACTATACATAGCCAGAACCTTGCTTTGAAAGAGTATTCCGTTAAACTCGAGGAAAAAGTAAAGGAACGAACCGCCGAGCTTGAGAAGTCAAACCATCTTAAGGATATCTTCACAGACATCATGAGACATGACCTCTTAAATCCAGTTGGCATTATAAAAACTTCAGCTCAGTTGGCTTTAAAGGAGGAAGAGGATCCAGAAAAAAAAGAATACTTTGAAAACATGATCGACAGCAGCGAAAGAGCCATCGCCATGATAGAAAATGCCTCTATCCTCGGAAAATTGGAATCGGGAGAAGAATTGACCTATGCCGAAGAGGACCTGGGTGCCATCTCAAAACGTGCCGTTGAAGAAACGACACATCTAGCAGATAAAAAGAATATGAAAATTACAAACACCTCAGAGGGGGAGTTTAAAGCTTTGGTTAACCCTTTGATCTTTGATGTCTTCTCAAATCTTTTAAGCAATGCAATAAAGTACGGACCTGAGAACTCTGAGGTGGTATTAGGAATTGAAGAGGACGGCCCTTACTGGAAGATAACTGTTGCTGACTATGGTCCAGGAATCCCAGACGAGTATAAAAAAGATATTTTTAAAAGATTTGAAAGGATCAAAAAAAGTGGAGTTAAGGGGACTGGTTTAGGTCTTGCCATAACGGAAAGGGTTATTGAGATTCATAACGGAAAGGTTTGGGTTGAAGATAATCCAACTGGCGGAAGTTTATTTATTTTTAAGATTCCGATGAGTACTGCGGTTCTCCACAAAAAACTCCCCCACAATGATTACAATTAAAAGGCAACTCATCAGATTTGCCACAAAATTCACAATTATGCATGACTTACTCTCCAATGTCTACACACTAATCCCTTTCCCAGTGTGTTATTTAAAACCTTTTGACGATATGAAAAACTTCTTTTTGTCCTAGATATAGTGTGGAGGGTGTGCATC
>JBHICB010000146.1:0-3736 GCA_046759365.1 Hydrothermarchaeales archaeon (SeqCode) | reverse complement strand
CTCCATATCTAGTCCCGCAAAATCTGCTGAACTTCTCCTCGAACTCCGTAACATATTTACCAATTGAAGAGACCCAATTCGTTTTGACACAGTCTATAACATTCTTCAACTCTTCCTCACCCAACCATGGCTCTGCAACAGGTATCATACCATCGCCTCCTTGGTCATTTCCAGTCCTACTTTAAGAGAAGTTCTAGGCTTCCAACCCAGTCCATTTATCCTGCTGGTGTTTGCCACCATTCGCGGTATCTCCACATTTTTAGATCGCTTTCTTTTAGATTTTGATTTAATTGAAATATCTCTTTCAAAGAGCTGAATAATGCTTTGGACAAGTTCTAAGATGCTTGTCTCCACACCAGATCCTATGTTATACACTCCATTCCCTTTCTCGGCGGCAACAAGGAGTCCTTCAATAACATCGTCCACGTAAGTAAAATCCCTAGTTGACTTGAGGTTTCCTAACTCGATAACATCCTTATTCGTCGCCTGCCCGATGATTGTCGGCACAACAAAGTCGGGGTTTTGTCTAGGCCCATAGATGTTGAACAAACGTGCTATTACAAATGGAATCGCATATGTCTCTACCATCTTTTCCGCACACAGCTTGCTCATTGCATAAGGACCGCTTGGATTTGTCGGATGACCTTCATCTATCGGCAGATACTGGGGAACCCCATAAACATGGGAAGTACTCACAAACACAAATTTCTCGAGGTTATTATCACGCAAAGCCTCTAAGAGGTTGAGAGTTCCAAAGGTGTTTACCTCAAAGGTTTTCTTTGGATTTTCCATGGCAAACCCGACATTGGCAACAGCTGCAAAATGAAAGACTATATCCACCCCGTCAAATTGCATAGGTTTGGTTATATCGCCTTCAATTATCTTTACATCGTCTTTCAAATGTCCAATATTTCCGAGATTTTCTTGCTTCTCCACAAATATCTGAACATCTGCACCTTTCTCTAACAGTTTTTCTGTAAGATGAGATCCTAGAAAACCAGTTGCACCGGTGATTAAAACATTATCCATAGACATTCATTTCCCCTTCCCCTGTATTCTCTTGAGATCCGCTTTTACCATCATCTTCACAAGTTCTTCAAAAGATACCTCTGGCTCCCAGCCGAGCACTTTCCTTGCCTTAGACGAATCTCCACAGAGCTCCCGCACATCAGCGGGCCTAGAAAAGCGCTTATCAACCACCACATAGTCCTCCCAATTCAACCCAACCTCTTTAAAAGCAAGCTCCGCAAACTCCTTCACTGAGTGGTTTTTACCAGTAGCGATCACATAATCATCAGGCTCCTCCTGTTGAAGCATCATCCACATAGCTTTAACATAATCGCCGGCAAACCCCCAGTCGCGCTTCGCCTCCAGATTACCGAGCCTGAGCTCATCAGTAAGCCCGTGATAAATCCTAGCCACACCATCAGTTATCTTACGGGTGACAAACTCCACACCACGCCTTGGAGATTCATGGTTAAAACAAATCCCATTACACATATACATGTCGTAGCTCTCCCTATAGTTCACGGTCATGTGATACCCATAAACCTTGGCACAAGCATAGGGGCTGCGGGGATGGAACTTTGTTTCTTCGTTCTGCGGAGATTCCTCAGCCTCACCAAACATCTCGCTACTGGAAGCCTGATACACCCTCACATCCCTGCAAAACTGACGTACTGCCTCCAGCACCCTTGTGACACCAGAACCAGTGACATCGGCAGTCAAAACAGCCTGATTCCAAGATGTGGCTACAAATGACTGTGCCCCTAAATTGTATATCTCATCCGGCTGAGCCGTTTGCATGGCGATGTTAAGGGAAGACTGATCGGTAAGATCCCCCTCCAAGAAGATGATCCGATCAGCGATGGGTTCAATCCGGGAGATATTCGGCGTGCTAAGCCTCCTTACTAATCCATAGACCTTGTAGCCCTTGTCGAGAAGCAGCTCCGCCAGATAAGAGCCATCCTGCCCGGTAATGCCTGTTATAAGCGCTGTTTTTGTCATGTCCACCCTTCATTCCCTAGTTTCTCTATATAAAAATTATCCAGGAAGACTCCTCGCTATCCTCTTATAGTAGATCAGCCGAAAAACAGCGGCAAAAACAAGAAGTAATAGGCCTACCGCCATCACATCAGGATCAAAGGTCTTCCCAGGCGCAGAGTACTTGAAAACACCGAGGCCGATGTCCATCCTACTGCTTGATAAAGGCCAGAAGAAGTAGTTGTTCATAACCGAAGGCGCGGATATCAAGGCATCCTCAAAGATATGAGCCCCATATCCAACCGCAGAAAATACTAATGCGTCAAAGAAACCCACATGGAGGGGATGGAGGAGATATGCTAATACAACAGCATAGATTAGCACCGCAGCCAATATATGAAAACCGCCATGAGTTATGCGATTTCCATAAATTAGAAAGGTTATACCAACAGACTGCAGCATCCTATCGGCAACCATGTCGATGTCCGGAGCATAAGTGCTGAGGACGATTATCCACCAGCAATCTCTGCCGAATATATAATGATACACGACGCCGAAAAAAAGCGCTAAAGCAGCGTGATAGACCAGATGCTCTGCATACATTATTCGCCCTCCACAACATCCACCCACAGATGCAGGGTCCTGTAGGGACCTTCAACGCCTTCTTTAAACAGCAGAAACTCGAATTTAACATCTTCTCCAGAGTTTGTCGGAACGATACTCACATTTCTCTCCCAGGTCTCCTCATGCTGTAATACTATGCCTTCCAAGGTATTCAGGGTCTCCTCCCCCTGGATTATCTTTATGATATATTCCTCCTCCTCGTACTCATGGCTGATTATCCCTACAGTAACAGAGAAATCTTCCCCCAAAACGGCTTTCACAGGATAATCCGCAGCCCAACCCTTTTCTCCCAAGACATAGAACTCCGTGAACTTGTTTCCCATCGGAGGATTTGTGGCAAGGCCGTAGATGTAGACCGAGGCGACAAGGAAAGAAACAATTAAGACTAAAAAGAGGGCTTTCTCCACCCTATCAAATTCCCTCCACCTCGGGAGCTTAAATTCGGCTTTAAAGACGATGCTGAAACGCTCCTCAGGTGGCAATGCCCTCCTCCTGTGCACAGCTATAAGGCTTAAAACGAACACAAAAAAGAAGAGGGAAACCGCAACAGGATAAAGCCTTATACCCCAAGGGGTGTAGTTGAGGATGAGCCCTATCAATATAACAAGGGCAATGCTTGAGCCAAAACTTATGGCTGTCCTTTCAATCCAGTCTATGTCATCCATCCGGGGAAAAAGAGCAGCAACCAGGGCGTAGCCTGGAAAGAATAAGACAAAAAGCAAACCTAATACAATACGAATCTTGGTATCAGGAAAAAAATAGACAATCCCCAATAAAAGGATCGCCAAAATATTTATTATGAAAAGATCATGCTTTATCTCTAACCTAATACAGATCACCCAAAATCGAATTTCAATTTTTAACCCATCTAAATGGTTTCTTTGATTATATTAATATCGATTTATTAGACACCCCCCATAAAGAAGTTAAATGGGATAATGGATGCCAAATAAGTTTAAATTATTAGTTTAAAAAAAACTACACCTGATATACTCTTTTTAAAACAGGAAAAACCGCCCCTTCTGTTATAAAATTAAGCCTATTTTCAGAGTCAGAGTCTAAAGGAGTGGCAATAGATATAAGTATCGTCTCTGTCCCCCGGGGTGTGGAGAAAAACAAAAGCTTTGAC
>JBHICB010000145.1:0-3751 GCA_046759365.1 Hydrothermarchaeales archaeon (SeqCode) | reverse complement strand
ACATTACTTAGAAACTGTCCTTCACCATCGTAAATGTCACCCCCGTATTGTACGAAAATTACACTACCGTCCTTATCGTAAATGTATCTCATTTGTCCATCCTAATTTATCTAAATTTAAATAGGTCTTATTGATGTTTAGTCTATCCTATTTAAAAACTTATCTGAAAATGGCAGAAAAACAAAAAAGTAAATTTCAATACTTTTAATTTTTGCAATTTTATGCTTTTCTTTGTATATGATTTTCTTATTATTAAATTGTGCGGGTAAATACCATCTTCGCGAAAGGTATAGAGAGGTAGGTCTCCACTACTGTGGAGTAAATCAACAAGATTACTATCAATCTCACCCTCTCTTTCGGAAGAATTCTTTTAATATCGGGGCTGTATTCGCGCGGTATGGTAAATGCCAGAACCATCGCTGAAAGCTCTGTGATGCCATGAGGTATCAGATAGACCAAGAAGAATAGGAAGAGTCCAGGATACGCCAGAGGAGGGGCTGTAAGCCCTAAGCTGATAAAGCCTATAAAGAACATCACCAACGGAGGAAATGTGTTTATATAAAGGCTCGGTGAGTTGTCATACCTTAATCCGAGTTCCGGAAAGCCGATTATTACAGCGCATGAGATCAGGTTTGTTATAAGGATGGAAAACACCTGTTTTAACCCGAGCCTTTGAAAAATACTCACCTTTGTTTCGATTAAGGTATAACTTGCATTGGTTACACCGTGTGCAACTGTAGGGGCAGATTTATACAAAAGCGTCTGGATTGATATCCCTACAAGGGTTCCCAGCAGAAGGAAAAAAGCCCCTTGGGCAAAAAGTCTTTTAGAAGGTAGTGTGGACATTTTAAACCCTGTTGTCATATTTTCTTTAATTTGACATATAGTAACGATTAAAAGGCACCTTTAACATTTCTTGATTTTGTTAAATAGATGGGGGCTTGTAATAAAATAGTCTGGTGAAGAAATGAATATCCTTGCAGTAGTTGGGGCAGGAAGGAAGTCAGGTAAGACCACCACAGTTGAATGTTTGGTCAAAGAGCTCTCATCTAGGGGCTTTAATGTAGGGACAATAAAGCAGATCCACGAGGAAGACTTTTCCATAGATACAGAAGGCAAAGATACGTGGAGACATATCAAAGCCGGTGCAAAGATAGTTGTCTCCGCAGCTCCTAGGGAGGTTTGTGCAATAAAAAAGATTAAAGGCAATAGGTTTAAAGAGGCTGTGCATTTGCTTGAGAGTGAATCCATGGATTACATCGTCGTTGAAGGCGACCCAAAGATAACAATGCCCCGTATACTGGCTGTCCGTACAAGAAAAGATGCCTTAGGTCTGCTTAAAGAGCAGGAACATGTTATATGTATCTCCTCCCTTTCACCTGACAAGGTAAAAGGAAACGATGTCAAAAAACCAGTTATAAACCCGAAGGAGAACATCAAAAAGATAGCAGATTTAGTAGTAAAGGTCTTCAAACGCCTTGTGCCCATCGCCGGGGGTTGAGTCTGCACAAAAAATATTTATTTAAAAAGACTTAGTAGCTCTATTTGTCGGGCCCGTGGTCTAGGGGTTATGACGCCACGCTTACAACGTGGAGATCGGCGGTTCGAATCTGCCCGGGCCCACTCTGATTTTAAACGTCGTGGGGATGGAGAAAAGAAGTAGTTCGAGTTTAATTCAATTAAAAAAAATAATAAAAAAAAGAGGGTGTGGGGCTCTTTTGCCCCAGTTTGTTCTAAATATCTTTTTCCCGCTTAGCGTTTAGTACATTCCGCCCATGTCTGGTGGCATTCCGCCTGGTGGCATTCCGCCTGGAGCTCCACCGCCGCCAAGGGATGATGCGGCGATAACGTCGTCTATCCGAAGAATCATCACTGCAACCTCGCTTGCGGAATTGATGGCCTGTGTCTTGACCTTCAAGGGCTCTATGATGCCCTCTTTGAACATGTCCTTTGCCTTTCCGTCGAAGACGTCTAGTCCGATCTTTGAGCCTTTCTTCTCGTTCTGTGACCTGAGATTTACAAGCACATCGATGGGGTCTAATCCCGCGTTCTCTGCAAGGGTCCTCGGTATAACCTCAAGGGCAGATGCAAAGGCTTCTATAGCAAGTTGTTCTCTTCCGCCCACGGTCTTCGCGTAGTTTCTAAGTTCTTTTGAGACCTCTATATCTGTGGCCCCGCCGCCTGTCACGATTTTCTTGTCTTCCACCGCGGATTTCGTTACACCCAGTGCGTCGTCTAGAGCGCGCTCAACCTCGTTTACTATGTGCTCTGTTCCGCCTCTTATAAGGATGCTGACAGACTTGGGATGCTTGCATTCTCTTATATAAGTCATCTCGTCTCCGCCGATCTTAACCTCTTCTACAACACCTGCATCGCCCAGGTCGTCCGCGTTTAAGTCATCAAGGGTGGTTATTATCCTTGCGCCTATTGCTCTTGAGAGCTTCTCCATGTCGCTCTTTTTGACCCTTCTCACAGCGAATATGTTGTCTTTGGCAAGGAAGTGCTGAGCAAGATCATCAATACCCTTCTGTGCGAAGAGTACATTTGCGCCAGATGCCTTTACCTTCTCCACCATCTTTTTTATCAGCCTCTCCTCTTCTTCAACAAATGCCATAAGCTGTTGCGGATCTGTTATCTGGATCTTTGCGTCTGTCTCTGTTTTCTTTGCTTCAATGGCGGTGTCTATTAGAGCGATCTTGGCCTTTTTCACTGTCCTAGGCATTGAAGTATGTACTCTCTCTTTATCTATTACAACACCTTTTATCAGCTCTGTATCCTCTATGCTGCCGCCTTCTTTCTTCTCGACTTTGATATCGTCCAGGTCTACTGTGACCTTTCCGTCTTCTTCTTCAGCGACTGCGTTTATTGCTTCAACTACTAGGCTTGCCAGCTCGTTCTTTGCCTTCTCAGCCCCTTTGCCTGTCATGGCGGTCATGGTTACTTTCTTCAGGGTCTCTTCGTCCTCGACTTTGATATCAATGGCTAGGTTGTTTAATATCTCCACTGCCTTGTCTGCGGCTGCTCTGTATCCCTGGGCCACCACGGTTGGATGTATCTCCTGCTCTATCAGGTCCTCGGCTTTCTTGAGGAGCTCTCCTGCTATCACGACGGCGGTGGTTGTTCCGTCTCCAACCTCGTCGTCCTGGGTCTTTGCGACCTCTACCATCATCTTGGCTGCAGGGTGCTCAATATCCATCTCTTTTAGGATAGTTACACCGTCGTTTGTTACAACGATGTCTCCGAGTGTGTCTACTAGCATCTTGTCCATGCCCCTTGGTCCCAGTGTTGATTTGACCGACTGAGCAATCACCTTAGCTGCTAGGATATTCGTCCTCTGAGCATCCCTTCCTCTTGTCCTCTCTGCCCCTTCTTTCAATATCAATATAGGCTGTCCACTTAGTTGTGCTGACATCTAAAATTCACCTCCAAATTATACTGTTAGAATTTGAATGAAGGTACTATGATTATAAAGTTCTATATAAAGATTTGGGGTGATGGTTCTGTTCACTCTGCGGTTGATTTTTGTTCACGATTTTGTTGATAATTTAAGTGTTCACTAAGCGGTTGATAAAATAATGCAGGGTGTATAGGGAAGGGAAAAGAGAATAGGAGGAGAGCCATGTCCCTAAAATCCCTTCCGCTATTTAATTTCTACCTTCATATTATTTAAATCATTTGATTTTTTTGGGGCATCTATTTTTTTCTTATTTTCAGGCATTTAAGAGCCTTTGATCTTGGAGAGATCTTTATA
>JBHICB010000144.1:0-3770 GCA_046759365.1 Hydrothermarchaeales archaeon (SeqCode) | reverse complement strand
CGGACTATAAGGACAGGAATGTTTTCGGCATTGTCCGTGCTAATCCTGATCTTGCCAAGACGGTTGTCAGGATGAGGTTTATGGCGCAGACGAACTGCCAGCTTATCGGCGCGCGAGCGATTCATCCAGTTGTCTCTGTTCCCGGCGGATGGGCTAAGCCTATAGCCTCTGATGAACTGATGCAGCTTCAGAACAACTCTGCTGAGCTCCTTGATTTTGCGAAGTTTAGCATTCAAAATGCCAAGGACAACATCTTTCCCAAGTATCTGGATGTTGTAAAGTCGATTGCGGTCTTTGACACTTCGTTTTTGGGTACTGTGGATAACGACGGCGCGTTGAACTTTTATGACGGCAAGCTTCGTATGATGAGGAAAGACGGCTCCTTTAAGGAGTTTGAGGGCAAGGACTATCTCGACCACATTGGCGAGAAGGTTATGCCGTGGACTTATCTGAAGTTCCCCTATGACAAGGATGACGGAGATCTCATTATGGACCCAGAAAACGCACTCGGTGTCTTTCGTGTGAACTGTCTTGCCCGTATAAATGTCTGTGATAAGATCACAACGCCGTTGGCTAACGATGAACTCAAAGCTTTCAGGGACGCGTTCGGCAGGCCTGCCCAGTTAACACTACTTTATCACTGGGCACGTCTTATCGAGATGCTTTATGCTGCAGAAAAGTCTGTTGAGCTCTTAAATGATCCGGAGATTACGTCGACTGATCTGCGTGTGAAGTGTGAGCCTCGTGCTGCACGTGGTGTTGGCGTAGTTGAGGCTGCTCGTGGTACGCTTTTCCACGACTATGAGACAGATGACAACGGTATAGTGACCAATGTGAACCTTATTGTGGCAACGACCAACAACAACGCTGCAATAAACATATCAGCTGGTATGGCGGCCAAGGCTTTGATAAAAGATGGGAACTACGATCAGGGCGTTTTGAACATAGTTGAGATGGCCATACGAGCACACGACCCGTGCTTTAGCTGTGCCTCACACAAGCTTGACGGTCGTATCGCAGTAAGACTTGACATCGTAGATTCAAAAGGAAACTTAATAGACACCCTTACAAACTGAGGGTGTTTCTCTTTTTTTATTTTTTTTAACTTGGGTTCTGTTGATTCTGGCCGGTTTTTAAATATTGACAGTTTTTATCTGAAAAGGTGTTGATTAAGCGGTCAATGGCTGTAGGCGTGAGTTATTTACACCATTTCTCGTTTAACCTTTCAAGCGCATCTTTTCTCCGCTTTATCATCTCTCTGTCTTTTCTTATGACCTCTAGGGTTATTCTCTCTGATTTTTTCTCTGGTGCTCCCATCTTTATTCCACTTTCTTTGTTTTTTTTACCTCTGGGGGGAGGGGACAGCCCATGAGGAAAGATTAAAAAGAGCTTAATTTTACCTCATGGGCAAATAGGGTTTATTTGATTATACTATTTATACGTTTCTAATAGCCGAATTAGATGGTCATAAAATTTGGATGGAATAGGGGGTGCTAGATTAAAGGATCTCCCACTTATATCCTTTTTAACCAGCGCCTATTCCCCCCAATAAATCTGGGTAGTTCATGGTATATAATCGGGAGGTTACGGTAATGTAAATATCCCGGTTGTCAAAGTCAGAAGATAGCCAACAGAAGAGCAGGCATAAACTTTTTTCAATGTCCAAAAAAATGTATTAAAAGAAGTACCGATCCGCCCCTGGTTATTTTGTCCAAAGTCAGAAATTAAATTGCTTTGAACTGTTTTTAAAATAGGTTACTTGAAAGTTTTATTAAAACCTATACTTTTTTAAATTCACCACTTTCACATCTGGCACAGGGAGGTAGAGGACCATTATCATCCTCTAAAAATATACCCCTACCGCAGTTTGTACATATATCTGCCTCTCCCAGGTCTTTCACTGACCTTATATGTCATGGCCTGCCCTCCTATATTTCATCCGGGTATCGCCATTTTAAGTTTGTTTCTCTTTTTTTAGCAATTTTTTGGATCCGATTATCTTTCCGCTTTATCTCTTATTTTAAAAGTCTTTATCATTTGTGTTCTTCGCGCCATCTCATACACTCGTCTTGGTTTGCTTCTTGTGAGCAGTAGTTTGCGCATTCGTCCATGGTTTGGCATCCGCCTGGTCCTCCTTCGGGTGGGATTTCTTTCTCGCCACTCGGCCTCTTCTCTTCTTCGGATCGTTCCATGGCTCCCTCTGCTTCGAAAAATTGTCGACACTCTTCTCTATGCGCTTCTTGTTCGCAGTATGCTTTGCATTCTGCTTCGCTTTGACATCCACCCGGTCCGACTTTCTCCTGTGATTTTGAGTCTTTTGATCGGTCTCCTTGGAATCTTTGCAAAATGCCGCCTTCATCTTGTTCGCTCCAGCTACGGCACTCTTCCTCATGTGTCTCACAGTATCTTTTGCATTCTTCTTCGCTTTGACAGCCTCCTGGCCCAGCTCTTGATAGATCTTCTTGAATGCATCCAGAGCTGATCAAAACCAATAGGATAAGACCGAAGATTACAACACTCTTTCTCATCGTCCACGCCTCCAACGTGTCCCTATGTAATTAGAAATAAATGTTGGACTATTTAAAACTAGTTGGATTTGAAAAAAATATTGTAAGATAAATAAAAAGGGACATCTGCAGTTGTTTAGAAAATAATAGGGATGGGTGGAGGAGGGCTTTGAAGGGGGAGTTTTATTACAATGACTCTTTTTTAAGACATGTGTGGTTATAAATCCGTCTTTTCTTTTATTCTTACAAGGTCTGCAGGTCTGCCTTCGTATTTTATAAGGGACGGTTTTATCTCAACCTGGACTTTTTTCCCATCTTTTGAAAGTAGTGCCACCTCATACCTGCTCGGGACATCCTCGTCTTGTAGCCTCTTTTTATACCTTGCTAAGACTATTCCTCTGTATTCGGGGGCTACGAAGTCATAGAACTTTTTATCGATCAACCCCCACTCTTGAAAACCTGTTATTTCAGAAGTCCTTTTGTTTGTAAGTTTTATCAAACCGCCTCTTATGATGACAACTCCCTCCTTTGTTACCCCTCCAAGGGCCTCTGCTGCCATCTTTTTAATATCTGTGTCCTCGTCTTTTACCGCTTGAATGAGGTGCGGTACCGCTTGTTCTCCTATCTCTTCAAGGGCCTTTATGGCTTGTTTTTGGACATTCTTGTCTTTATGGTTTAATGCCCCCACCAGGCCCTCTATGTCTTTATTTTTTTTCAGCTTCTTTATGTTTGGCCTAAACGGGTGTAATATTCCCATTTTTTTATCCTCAACTGTCAGATCTCTTTTTTCTTTTTAAAATAATTGACGTCTTTTTAGATTTTTTTTATAAATCTAATCGTGCTTTCGTTTTTTCTTTGTATTTGCTCCTAGAGCCGGTATCAGGATTATAAGCATTATCGTTGTTGGCCCGCAAAGGCCTTTTGAAGTCGGCATTGTTGTGGGAGAAATAGTGGTCGGGGCTTTTGTTGTCGGCACTGTTGTTTTCGGTGGTGCAGGGGTTGTTGTAGGGGGTGGTGTTGTGGTTGGAGGAGCTGTGGTTGGTGGTGTGGTTGGGGGTAGTGTGGTTGTTGTGGTTCCTTTTATACGGGCATCTATTCCATAGACACTTCCTAGGAGTCTTCGTTCTGTTCTGTTTGTTTTGTTTAGTGTTAGATTTGTTATGTTTTCAATCCCTGTTTCTGAGGCGTGTGTTAAAGAAAATGAGTTTAAGATTAAAAGAAGACTTAAGATGGCAAGGAGGGTTGTTGTCCTTTTAGTTTTAT
>JBHICB010000143.1:0-3772 GCA_046759365.1 Hydrothermarchaeales archaeon (SeqCode) | reverse complement strand
ACTCTTGGATCAGCTGGTACCTTTTAGCAAAAGTACTTCCCACAGCTAATTCTCTCGTTGGAGCCCTAAGAGTTTCCTCATGACGAGGAGGGATTTCTTCTGATGGATGAAGGCTTGCCCCACAGTTGCCACAAAAACGTATATCCTCGGGATTTTTATGATGGCATTTAAGACATTTCATATCCTTTATGGCTCCTTGGACCAGTTTGAAAAAGAATACCAATTACTCAGAAAATAGTCAACCTTACGAATCAAATCATCTAAAATCTAACCGTAGAGGTATCATCTTGTCATTTAAAAATCTAACCGAAATGGACAGGAAAATCTATTAGATTTATAACCTAATCTTTTAGGAAAGGAGGTTAGGTTATGAGATTGGAGCTGCGAATGAAGTATCTTGAGACTATTTATCAGAGATACCACAGAGCCTCAAAGCGCTCTAAGGGCAGGATTTTAGATGAACTCTGCAAGGTGTGCAAATACAGCAGGAAATATGCTATTTGGAAGCTTAATCGACTGCGGGAGGAGGAACCTAAAGTACACAAGGCGCGGCATCGTGGCAAAAAGTATGACCATAAGGTTTTATCTATTGTGGAGGTTGTGTGGAAAGTAGCAAATTACCCTTGGTCAGTAAGGCTCAAGGAGATAATCCGACTATGGCTGCCTTGGATTAGGAAGCGTTATCGGGTCACTTCTGAGATGGAGGAGAAGCTTCTTTCTATAAGCCCCTCAACCTTAGACCGAGCTCTTAAATCTAAGAAACGAAAACTCAAACGTCGCATTTATGGCCGCACTAAGCCGGGAACTTTGTTGAGACATAAGATTCCCGTTAAGACTGATAACTGGGATGTCAAGCAGCCCGGCTTTCTTGAGGCTGATCTGGTCTCTCATAGCGGAGGCTCTGGTCATGGTGAGTTTATCCATTCGCTTAACCTTACCGACATCTCCACTCAATGGGTGGAAACAGAGTCTGTGATGGGGAAAGGACAACGGGGCATCTTAAAGGCTATTGAAAACATCTCTGAGAGATTTCCGTTTAAGATTTTAGGTATAGACTCAGATAATGGGTCTGAGTTTATCAACCACCACCTCTGGAGTTATTGCCAGAGAGAGGGCATCCAGTTTACCCGCTCTCGACCCTACAAAAAAGACGATAACGCTCATATTGAACAAAAGAACTGGACGCATGTGAGAAAATTCATGGGGTGGGATCGCTATGACTCATCCCAAGCTCTCAAAGCCATGAATGACCTCTATAGAAATGAACTTTCTCTGTTCATGAACTTATTTCAGCCATCGGTGAAGCTAAAGAAAGTCATTCGTAAAGGCTCACGTAAACAGCGTCTCTATGATAAGCCCCAAACCCCTTTGGACAGACTCCTTGCCTCAGGCCACCTAGATAAGCAAAAGCGTGAGGAACTTAGAAGCTTTAGAGAAAACATGGATCCTTTTTCCCTCTCTGACAAGGTTAACCAAAAACTCCAACACATATGGGATATGGCCCATTATCGTTATAACCCTCCTAAAGGAGAGATGAAAATTAATTCCCAACCAGAAAAACTTTCTCCAACTGAGAAAGAAACACTGGAAGATATCGCACAAGTCTTTGGAATAACAGTTTTTGTCAGAACTCACAAAGGAGGTAAGCTTATTGCCTTAGGCAATGGTTAGATTTTAAATGACAAGATGATAAACCCTACGGTTAGATTTTTAAATGACTTGATAGGCTATGGCGGTCAGGCAGCGGAAGCAATGGGGCTAGGCTTTGAAACCTTAGATTATTTGAATAGTTTTGCTGGATTAGATTAGAAATTCTCGCTCCTAAAGAAACGACAAAAAAAGACCTAGATTGTTGAAGTTTTGGAGGCCTGACCCCACTATTAAAAGATAATTACTGAAGTTTTTGGAGTTTAATCCTAATATCTCTAACAATTAGGTGGGGGTTAAAAGTCAAACCACTTTGTTAATCAATGATTGACAGATTTTTTATTGGCTAAGAATTTTTCCTCTAATCTCATTATCTTCTCCAGGATTTCTGGATGATTACACCCTTTTTTTATTCCGAAAGGATCAAATTGAATCCCGATTTGATATTTATAATCCATCGCAGGATTAAGGGATGTCCATCTTATCCGTCCCTTGAGAATTAAAGGAGAAGGTTCATCAGGGATAGATATTTTTAATGAAATTTTGCTGGCGATTGTGAAAAGTTTCTTTCCCATTATCCGGACTCCGCCTCGGCTTATCTCAACAACTGGGTAGAATTCTTCGACATACTGCTTTTTAGAGAAGAAAAACCTCCCCTCCTTGTAGGTAACTGTTGCTCCCTTTACTTTTACCCGTTTATATGCCCTTCTATCAATCCCTTTGTATTTCATTCATGCCTCCCTTTTTTCTCTATTTAAGAATTGCATGTTCTGCTGGCAATGGTTTTTCATTTCTTTTCTATGATTATATTGAACAGCTGATATGAAAGAAAGTGACACACATTTTCTACTGGCGAAGCCTGCACGAGCATATCATACTCGTTCAAAAAGTCAAAAGAAATTGTACTTTTCAAGATTGTTTTTCTTGGTTTTCTCAAATGAAAAGGTTTTAATCACCAAAGTTTTCAACGTCTGATGCTACGCGTCCCTTGCCGTGTGGCAATTTCTTGTCCAATTTGTTAGCATTTAAAGGTTGAGATTGCTCAGCCTGTTACAAGCAAAGCGAAGCAATCTTCTTCGCTCCTCGCATGTATGAAAGCGCTGTATATGTCAAGATGAATTATCACATCCTTTCTTTTTTATTTTTATGGTATAATTCATTTCGTCTCGTATGGCTCAAAGACGGTTTCGTCCGATGCATGTATACGCCGTCACTGCGGCATGAGCATCTTTCCCGAGAAGTTGCGCAGTCAATGAACGAGCTTGATAATCTCATGCGAGGTTCGCGTTTACTTCCGGGTGGACGAAACCGTTTCACTTTTTTTAGGCTCCTTGTAAGCTTCATTCCTCTTAAGCATCCAATAGGTTGCTTCTGCCAGATGTCGGGCCACTGCCACCACAGCCTTACCATGTCCTCTCCTCTGTTTGATTCGTCTGTAGAGCTGGACAACATGGCGGCCAGGCCAGCGAACTTGATTGAGGACAACCACGTTGGCTGCTTCAACCAAGGCCCATTTCAGATAACGATTCACATCCGGACGGACCCTGCCGAAGCGGATCCTTCCAGCGCTCTCCTTTATCCGAGGGACGGTACCCGCATAGCTTGCCAGATTCTGAGCGCTTGGAAATCGATCGATCTGCCCCACCTCCATAGCTATCACTGTTGCCAGGATAGAGCCGACTCCAGGAATGGTCATCAACAGCCTCATCGCTGGCGTCTTCTCGATGATATCTTCTATCTGCTTCTCGCAGACCTTAATATGTTCCTCTACCTGGTCCAGAAGCTTCAGTTGTGCTTCCACAGAACGGCGGGTGTGCAGAGGCAGCTCGCTCAGGCGCCTTTTCATAAGAGCCCGTCCACTCTTTCCAAAGATGTCACTGACTTCTGTGATCTGAATAGCATACTTGGCCAGGGTCGCATGAATGCGATTCTTGAGCATGGTCCGCACATGGACCAGCGCCATCCGCATCCTTGGCAACTCCCGTTGATCCCGAAGTTCACTCGGGGGAATCCAAACCGAAGGCAGTGTCCCATTACGAAGCAAGAGTGCCAGTCCATTGGCATCAAGTTTATCAGTCTTATTTATCTGACCCATCATAAGCTTCGCCTTACCTGCATTGACCAG
>JBHICB010000142.1:0-3802 GCA_046759365.1 Hydrothermarchaeales archaeon (SeqCode) | reverse complement strand
CCAACATATACTGCTCAATATAATGCTGCATGCAGGCCGTAAAGGAGGCCATACTCCTAAAAGAACACGACCCGGAAGTCGATGTAACTATATTCTATATAGATATAAGGGCCTTTGGTAAAGGCTATGAGGAGCTTTACAACAGGGCAAAACAAGAGTTTGGGATAAAATTTGTAAAAGGAAGGATTGCAGAAATCGCACAAAAAGAGAACAAAAATCTTGTAACAAAAGGAGAGGACATAAAAGAAGGCGGCGTAGCCGAAAACGAATTCGGCCTTGTTGTTTTATCTGTAGGGGCAGTTCCAAACCCCCTGCCAAAAGACGTAGGGATAGAAGTCCCTCTTTGGAAGGACAGCTTCTATAGTGTTGAAGACCCATACATAGACGCCGTAAAAACCAAAATCTCAGGGATATTCATAGCAGGATGCGCCGAATCACCAAAAGACATCCCGGACAGCGTGATACAGGCATCAGCAGCAGCAATTCAGGCATCAATAGTACTGGAGGAGAGATGATGGAAGAAGAGCCGAGGGTGGGGGTCTATGTCTGCAACTGTGGGACAAACATTGCGGCGGTCGTAAATGTAGACGAGGTCGTCGAATACGCATCCACACTCCAAAACGTTGTCAGTGCTAAAAAATTCATGTATTCATGCTCCTCACCGTCCCAGGACGAGATAAAAGATGACATAAAAAAACACAACCTTAACAGGGTGGTCGTTGCATCCTGCTCGCCAAAGATGCACGAAAAGACATTCAGGGGCGCTGTAAAGGCAGGAGGGCTCAACCCCTTTTTATACGAGCAGGCAAACATCAGAGAACACTGCTCATGGGTACACACAGATGAGCCAGAGAAGGCAACAGAAAAAGCAAAAGACTTAATAAGAATGGCAGTGGCAAAGGCAAGGCTTCTAAATCCTCTTGACCCAAAGAGGATAGACGTCATAAAGACAGTGACCGTAGTCGGAGGGGGACTGGCAGGCATGCGAAGCGCTCTTGACATCGCAACAAGAGGATTTGAAGTTCATCTTATCGAAAAATCACCCTTTTTAGGCGGAAGGGCAGCCCAGATAAACAGCCTTGTAGACTCAGAAAAAAGCCCGAAAGAAATAATCGCAGATCTCACAGACGCCATAGATAAGGAAAAAAACATCACGGTCCACACAAGCACAGAAACAGAGACCCTGGGGGGGTACCTGGGAAATTTCGACATAGAGGCTTTAAAGAAACCAAGATATGTAACTCCCTGCTCAAACTGCGGCAAGTGCATCGAGGTATGCCCCGCTGAAACCGAAAACGAATACGACTACGGCTTAACCAAGAGAAAGGCCATCTACCAGCCTTATGCATCCGCTTATCTAAACTACCCGGCAATCGATATGAAAACATGCACAAACTGCGGCAAATGCATCGAGGTCTGCAAAGAAAACGCCATAGACCTTGAACAGAAAGAAGAAAAATTTGAGATCAAATCAGGCACAATAGTCGTTGCGACAGGATTCGACCCCTACAAACCAAAAGAAGACGAGTTTGGCTGGGGAAAAACCGACAGGATCATGACCCTTCCACAGCTGGAAAGACTCTTAGACAAAACAGGACCGACAGGCGGAAAACTAAAAGATGCACCGAAAAACGTCGTCTTCTTATGCTGTGTGGGTTCCCGCCAGACAAAGAAAAAAGAGGACGAAAAGGTAAACGAATACTGTTCAAGAATATGCTGCACCGTCTCCATTAAAAATGCAATCATTATTAAAGACAAATACCCGGACGCCAGCGTATTTTTCCTCAATAGGGACATCAGAACTTACGGCAGAGACGAATACCTTTACAGAGAAGCCCTTGAGAAAAACATAGTTTTCATGAAATTCAACGCAGAGGAACCGCCACAAGCCGAGGTCCAAAAGGACAAAGTCGTTGTATCAATAAAGGACGTACTAAGCAATGCCACCATCAAGATACCCAGTGAACTCGTTGTCCTAGCAACAGGAGTTGAACCAAGGGCCGATTCAGAAAAGGTTCAAGAGGTACTCAAACTCAACCGGAGTGCAGATGGATTTTTCCAGGAGGCACATATAAAACTTAGACCCTTGGAGACAGCAACCGAGGGAATATTCCTAGCAGGTGCATGTCAGAGCCCAAAAAACATGTTTGAGACAATTGCATCAGGATCCGCTGCAGCTGCCAAGGCATCCACACCTCTTGCAATGGGAGAGGTCGAAATTGAACCGACCAAGGCAACGGTCACAGAATTCTGCGACGGATGTGCAATATGTATAGATCCATGTCTCGGAAAAGCCATAACGCTCGTAGAATATGAAAAAGAAGGAGAGATCAAAAAGACAGTGGAGGTCAACGAAGCACTATGCAAGGGATGCGGCGTATGTATGGCCACATGCCCCAAGAAAGGCATAATGGTAAGGCACTTCACACTTGACCAACTTCAAGCAATGGTAGACGCCGCACTAGAGACAGGGTGAAAATATATGTCAGAAGAATTCGAACCGCTCATGGTGGCCTTCTGCTGCAACTGGTGTGCTTATGGAGGGGCAGATTTGGCAGGCACATCCAGAAAACAGTATCCCACAAATGTAAGGATAATCCGTGTCATGTGCTCAGGCATGGTCCACCCAAACCTTGTCATGAACGCCCTGACAAAGGGTGCCGATGGCGTCTTAATGGCAGGATGCCATCCGGGTGACTGCCACTATGGAGGAGGAAATCTGAAAGCCCAGGAGAGGGCCGAAGCAATAAAACTTATGCTAGAAGACTTTGGACTTGAACCTGAAAGGTTCAGGCTTGAGTGGATCTCAACATCTGAAGGGGACAAATTCGCTAGGGTCATAAAGGAAATGGTGGAAGACCTGAAAAAAATAGGGCCAAGCCCATACAAAACCTGAAAAACAGACTCTAGGATTAGCGATAAAATAATATATGCTTTAAAAACAAAATTACATTATGTGCCTTGCGATTCCAGGCGAAATAGTCGAGATTGAGGGCAGCCATGCTACAGTGGATTTCGGGGGTACAAGGTCAAAGGTAAACACAACTTTTATACCAGATTTGAAGGAGGGGGATTATGTGATAGTCCATGTGGGATATGCAATACAAAAGATGACAAAGGATGAGGCTGAAGAGTCGATAAAACTAATAAACGAAATGCTGGAAGAGGGGTAAAGGTGGTTGATGCAAGCATCCATCGCATGTTTCGCGGGAGGGAACTTGCTGAAAAGATTGTCCAAAAAATCAAAGAAAGCGGAGTAGAAGCCACAATAATGCACGTCTGCGGCACCCACGAGCAGTCAATTACAAAGTCAGGCATAAGGTCTCTTCTTCCGGATGGTCTTGAGATTGTACCTGGGCCGGGATGTCCTGTCTGTGTGACCCCGACAACAGAGATAGATGCGGCAGTACAGCTGGCTGAAAATGGCGCGATAGTAACAGTTTACGGCGACATGATGAAGGTCCCGGGAACCAACGGGTCCCTTGCGCAAAAGAAGACCGAAGGATACGACTGCAGGATTGTCTACAGCCCCGAAAATGCTGTTGAGATTGCAAAGAAAAACCCCCAAAGAGATGTGGTCTTTTTTGCCATAGGTCTTGAAACCACAGCACCCATGACAGCAGACGTAATCTTAGACAGCCCACCAGAAAACTTCTCAGTCCTGTGCTCCCACAGGCTGACACCACCAGCAGTAGATTTTCTCCTGTCTTTAGGCGAGACCAAGATAAACGGTCTATTAGAGCCTGGGCACGTATCAACCATAATAGGGGAAAGGGCATGGCTTAAAATAGACGAGAAATAC
>JBHICB010000141.1:0-3804 GCA_046759365.1 Hydrothermarchaeales archaeon (SeqCode) | reverse complement strand
TTTAAATCTTACAGGTGGCCCGATTATCTTGAACATCGGTGTAGAGGGAACATCCTCATGGTTACATAGACCTTGACATTGAACTAAGCAAAGGTAAAAATAGGCGTTTAGAAAAAGTTGTCAACTAGAGTAATATTACATGAATTAAATTTATCTATCTTCGGAAACTAATAATACTCCAAAATGGAGGAAAAGTTTATATAGTATAATTATACTACAAATATTATGTAGGGAAATGGTGTGGTGGTGTATAATTGTCCTATCTGTTAGTGGTAAAATATGGAAGTGATGCCGAACGAAAACGTATCGAATATATGCTCGAAAAATGGAAAGGGAAAATGGGTGTGGAAAAACCTGAAGGCGTTGTAGCGTTGATTAGTAGAGAAGACCCATCCGAAATGCTTGAGGATCTATACTCCAGGATCCCAGAGAGAAATGTCGAATTACATTCTCTGGAAAGGCCATTCCTTGACGTGAAAAAAGGGAGAAAGCAGATCAATACACACATCGAAGGGAGTCAGGAAGCTGTGGAGAAATTTATCGGCTTTATAATGGCAAAGCGGAAGGCCACATTGAAGCGCTCACTGGGGGATATGGGCAAGGTCTATCAGACCTACACGAAAAAGGGGAGGGCAGAGATAATGATATCAACGAAAAGATCAGGGACAGGGGTAGACCTTAACGTGACTGTCGAAGGATATGGAGATGTTGCTGATTTTATCTTTGAAAAAATAAGGGAGGACATATCATATTTTAAAGGATGAGGAGGACTTTAAATGGGGATTTTAAGCAGTGGAAATTTTGATTGTCTTAAGGAATTATTAAGGCCAGCTAAAAAAGCCTTAAAAAATGATATAGAGACACTGTTAGTTGAAGCGGTGGAGGATAGAGTTCAACTGTGGAATCAGATCCAGGAGAATCTGGATCGATATGACAATGGAGAATGCGGGGATTTTAGCAAGGATATAGATCAGGACACGATATCACAGTTCACTATGGCACAGCTCAAGCTGGCAGTGACGTTTCACATAAACAATGAGGAGGTAGCAGGTGTTGAAAAGTTTACTGCAAAGGAGATCGAGCTTGTGGATTTGCTTGAAGACTTCAACAGCTTTGACATAAAACGCAAAGAAGACATCCTAAAAGAGATACATAATAAGGACGAAGGGACCCTTGGATATATTAAAAGATATGGCAGAGAGATGGAGGGTGGTCTTGAGAGGATAATCAATGATACTCGGATAAAGCTTCCAGTAAGGCTTGCTTTTAAAAAGACCTTCAGCGAGAGGGCTGAGAAGCTTGATGCAGCAGTAGGGGAATGCATACGTCTCTTTGGCGCGGGGTGGCTTGAAAAAGAGGCCGATGTGCATATTGAAAAAGAGGTTCGAAAGGCCGCAGAGGAGATAGAAGACAAATCCAAGGAGATGTTAAGCGGTAAAATGGATGAGCTTGAGCAGGCTTCGAAGGGTATTGAGGAAAAGGAGGATGGGCTTCGAATAAAGGAGGCTACCATTGATGCAAAAGACAGGGAAGTTCAGGAGAGGTTGGATCAGATTAGGGCTGCCATGGAGGGAGCAGGAGACAACAGGTTTGTTACAAGGTCTGAGGCCAAGATGGCAGAGCTGAACTATATCGGCAGATTTGATGAGAAGATGGCTAAGACGTCTATCAAGTTTTTTAATCCCGTTGAAAACCGGTGGTGCAGTGTTCGGTCATGGGATGAACATGAGAAAGGGGATGAAAAGGACAAAATAGAAGTGTACCATGGGGTTTTAAGCAGAGAAGAGATAGAAAACGAGATGCCTTCAAACAAGGCTTCTAAGTACAGTCTTATGAAGAAAACCCTTAGGATAATAAAAACCTCGCAGAAGAGGGTCTCGGTTGAGGCACGTGTCTGGAATCATCTGGATAGCTTTGCGAAAGTAGGTTTAGACAGTAAGTCCATGACGACAGATGAGCTTGCTGGGCTCCTGGAAAACGCTGTTGATGCTGCAGAACTCGGCAGCTATTTCCATGTCATCGCTGTGGCTTCTCCTACAGGTTTTAGTGATAGTGTCATAAGTTATGTGGCGTCTGAAGAGTTCCACCGAAACTTTGTGAGCAAGCATGTCTCCATCTGCCTTGTTGACCTTGAGACTGGAGGTTTATATTACAATATGCTTGATGACAAGTTGAAGCCTTTCATCAAGATCTTTGAGAAGGAGTTTGACAACGAGAAGGTTGAGAAGTGTAAGAATTTTATAAAAAAGAGATTTGAAACAGTGGATTATGTGGTCCTTGATGATGTGGTCAAGGAAGGTTTCAACAGGGAGATAGTGAAGAAGGCTTTCTATGAATTAGAAAAAGAAAGCTTTAGGGTTAGGTATATAGAAGGAGTTGGACTGGTGGTGGAGAGGGGAATGTGATTAATGTTGATTTAGAGATAAAGTCGAGTGCTGCCGTAGATTATATCTTAATTAGGATGTTTTGACGATGAAGATATGCGGGATAAAAAACCCTTCTGTGTTTTGGTATAATATTTCTATTCATAATAGCACCTGTCTTAGCAGAGGCGCCGAAAGATAACCTCATCTACAGAGATACTTCTCTCATTCAAGATGGTAATAGCAACTTCATAATAGTTTATGGTTCTGGCAACTTAGGTCATCCAGTGGGAGCAAAATATGACGAAGTTGAAATAGCCAATTCCTTAGCAAATTCCATAAAGCAGAAATACCAAACTTCTGAAATTAAGATAAGAAAAGACGCATCAATAACCGATGAAGATAAAAAGAATTTTCATTTAATTCTTTTAGGAGGGCCCACAATTAATCTGATCACCGCCGAATTTGTCACAATGGGGAGTTCGCTGCATGACTGGGATGATAATAATGGATACATAGAAATTTTTTGGGGATATTATGCAAGAAAGGCTATTATTTTGGGGGGAAAAAATAGTGATGTGACCATCGACGCGATAAATATTTTCTTAAGAGAAGTCGGTATTGCTCAACAAACTGCATCTACTGAAACGCCTATACCTATTACAACCTCGCCACCTTTCCCTTTTTTACAATCTGGAGAACCATCTATAGAGGAATTGTCGACAACTCTAGAAGAATCATCTCCTACAACTCAACCCCCAACTAAACCATCGGAGACCACACTCGCACCAAGAATCACACAACCACCTACTCAGCCACTTACTAAACTTCCTCAAACTTCACAATCCAAGTCTACCAGATTTATATTGTTCATTGTTCTTGCACTGGTAGCAGGCGCAGCATTCCTTCTGGGAAAGAAGGAAAAACGTTCTCCAGATACTCAACCTATAGAGGAGATATCAGCAGACGTGGAAGCAGTTTCTCCATCAGAATTTTCAAAACCTCCGTCAACGACTTCTACTTTCCCGCCTGAACTTCAAGCCAAATACTTGTTTTTCGAAGCATTTCTCTCTTGGAGGGAGCCTTTCTTCGGGTTGACCGTATCCCAATGGGGAGAAGAGAGAAAAGAGGCCTATGCAAGGTTTAGAAGGATATTTGATCCATCCCATGTAGAAGACATGACCAAAGAAGATTTTCACTCATTTTTAGACTTCAACATCAATAAGTCGTGGACAGGTCTCTATCGACGTGGAGGAGAAGCCACAAAGGACATGAAAAGGCTAAGAGAGGCTATAGCCTTCTTGCAAGATGAATCCATAGACATTAAGACGAGGATCAACGAGGTACTAAGACCGACGGGCAGCTATAAGATCTCGGGCATGGGGAAGAATATAGCCACAGCGATACTCCACATATCCTATCCAGACAAGTATACAGTTTG
>JBHICB010000140.1:0-3805 GCA_046759365.1 Hydrothermarchaeales archaeon (SeqCode) | reverse complement strand
AGTTCAACCGCTTTTTTCAAGCCAGTTTTAACAAATGTTACAGTAATTGCCTCGTCGAATACGTAGTCGGAAGTGAAGGGTTCTCCAAAGTCGCCCTCGACACATTTCTCTACTAATTTTACTGAGGCTTTGTGGTGCAGATCTCTTTGGTTGTAATACGCTATAAACACGCAGGAGTCGATGAAGGCTGCCATCTAACCACCGTAGAGTATCTCATCGATTTCCTCGCTGCTTTTTTCGGTGCCAGCGCCCCAGTCAAAAGGGTTTAATTCTAGAAGGCTTTTTTTGCCGTGCTTTTCTTTTCCCTTTTTATTCAGCCAGAATTTCATTGCCTTCGTTACTGCATTGCCTAGCCGTGTGCCATCCTCTACCGCTTCTGCCTTAAACTTCCTGAAGACCTTCTCGTCCACATCCCTTATAGTTATATTCAAACTTCTCACCTTTTGTAAACATGTTTACAACTTAACATGCAGAATGTTATTTGGATATGAAGTAACCAAAACACGATGTATTTCTATGATCTGGCATGCGAAAACTTACAGGAAGAACATCTGTTTTCTAGGTTAAACAACCTCAGAGGAGAAGGAAAGTATCAAATATATCCTTAAGATATACCAAAGAAAAAGTGGAATATCAAAATCATAATAGGGCGTTGTTATGGATCTTGAAGGCTTTGCCAGAAGAAGCATATTGAAGGGAAAGAGCGAAAACGAAATAATATCCGAGCTTGAAAAAGCGATAAAAGAATTCAAAAAGTGGGAGGCTGATAAAAGGCATTTGTTTGCAAAGGCTGTTTATGACGAAGTACAGACCACCCTACAATATAAAGGTCTAAAAGATGAATTCCTAAAAGATTTGATTGCCTTTCCCAAGGCTAATGTTGATATGGGGGAGTTTGGTGTCGGCTCCAGGGGAGAAGGCGACTTCTTCGTACATCGAAAATTGTCGGAGATAATCGGAGAGACCGGCGCAGTAGTTGATGCAACGCAACAAGATGATGCTGGCGTTGTTGCTGCAAAAGGCGATTTTGTCACAGTTGCTGTAGATGGCATACATTCAAGACTAAGCGAGTTCCCTTTTTTAGGTGGGTTTCATGTTGCCAGAGCAGCCTTACGAGACGTATATGTCATGGGCTCAAAACCAGTTGCTCTGATAAGCGATCTTCACCTAGCAGATGATGGGGATATAGGAAAGATCTTCGATTTTACTGCAGGTGTTTCTTCCATAGCTGATCTCACTGGAACACCCTTAGTCGCTGGTAGCACTTTGCGGGTCGGAGGCGACATGGTATTTGGAGATCGCCTAGTATCTGCAGTTGGTGCTGTTGGCATTTCAGATAAAAAACCCAAAGCGAGGAAGAATGCAGAAGAGGGAGACATTATTCTCATGACTGAAGGCAGAGGAGGAGGCACAATAACAACGATAGCGCTTTATCACGGCTACTTTGATGCAATAAAACTAACGCTAAATGTCGAGTTTATGGACTGCTGTGATAGCTTGATAAAAAAAGGTCTTTTAAAACATGTTCATGCCATGACCGATGTGACCAATGGGGGTCTTAGAGGAGATGCCATAGAGATCTCGAAAACAGCAAATAAACAATTGATATTCACTGAAGAGAGCCTAAGAAAGACCGTTCATCCTCAAATCCTTAAACTGCTGGAGGATTTAAAAATAGATTATCTCGGCATATCTACCGACTCACTGATGATCATCCTTCCAGAGGACCATGTAAACGATGTTAAAAAATCCTTGAAGAGGGTAACTAAAGTCCATGAAGTGGGTTGCGTTGAAGCTGGTGATGGAGTCAAAATGGTTTCAGAGAGGGAGTATGAGCTTAAGCCATTATTCAGAGAATCTGCCTACACAAAAGTTAAAGGGGTGGTAGGCGAAATAGAACCTGAAGATATGAGAGAAAAGATGGGTTCGCTGGAAGACGCAAAATCCAAAGCTATAAAAAAGAAAGATAAGATTGTCGATTTCATAAGGAGGTCCTAATATGGAGGTTGAAAAAGGCACTGATAAGCTAAAAAGAGGTCTTGCTCAGATGTTGAAAGGCGGTGTCATCATGGATGTCACCAATGCGGAACAGGCTGTTATTGCCGAAGAGGCAGGCGCTGTCGCGGTCATGGCGTTGGAAAGGGTTCCCGCAGACATTCGTGCTGAAGGGGGGGTGGCAAGGATGGCTGACCCTCAAAAGATTCAGGAGATAATGGATACTGCCACCATACCTGTCATGGCAAAGATAAGGATAGGTCATTTTGCAGAGGCTCAGATACTCGAAGCTTTAGGTGTAGACTTTATAGACGAGAGCGAGGTCTTAACCCCTGCTGACGAGCACAATCATGTTGACAAAACTAAGTTTAAGATCCCGTTTGTATGTGGCGCTAGGGACTTAGGCGAAGCATTAAGAAGGATAGGTGAAGGAGCAGCGATGATAAGAACCAAGGGTGAAGCTGGAAGTGGAAATGTCGTTGAGGCCGTCAGACACATGCGTGAGGTAATGGGACATATCAGAAGGATACAGAACATGGCTGAAGAGGAGCTGAGTACAGAGGCAAAGGAGATGGGCGCACCCTACGACATTGTAGTTGAAACAGCAAAACTTGGTCGCCTACCTGTTGTAAACTTTGCTGCTGGAGGAATTGCAACACCTGCCGATGCTTCCATCATGATGCAACTCGGGGCAGATGGCATCTTCGTTGGCTCTGGCATATTCAAGTCAGAAAACCCGTCGGAGATGGCAAGATCCATAGTATTGGCCACGGCACACTACGATGATCCTAAAGAGTTGGCAGAAATCTCCAAGGGCTTGGGAAAGGCCATGGAAGGCTTGGATATAAAACTCCTCAAGGAGGAAGACCTTTTACAGACAAGGGGGGTTTGATCCTCTCCCTTTTTTCAGAAGAAGTGAGATCTTTTTAGCTCTACGGGGAGGTTAATACGAGGATATCCCAAATGCAAATCGGTGTTTTAGGATTGCAGGGCGATGTCGCAGAACATGTGGCTATACTAAGAAAAATCGTCAATAAAAACGGAGTAAAGTTAGTGAAATATGCCCATGAGATCGACGAATTAGACGGTCTAATAATCCCTGGAGGGGAGAGCACAACCCTAAGCGATCTCATTGTAAAGTATGGAATCGACAAGGCCATTGCCAAAAAATTAGATCTCCCGATCTTTGGAACATGTGCTGGCACGATACTTCTTGCAAAAGAGTTGGTCGATCAAACTGACCAATATGTGCTGAAGATGATGGACATCAAAGTTGAGAGGAATGCGTATGGGAGGCAGAGGGAGAGTTTTGAGGTTAATCTGGATATCCCTGTATTGGGTAAAAAGCCGTTTAGGGCAGTCTTTATCCGGGGGCCTACCATAGTAAGCTGTGGAAAAGAGATTGAAGTCCTTGCAAAATATGAAGGTAAGCCAGTCTTGGCAAGGCAAGGTAACAAATTGGCCGCCACATTTCATCCCGAGTTGACAGATGATTTGAGGATCCAGAGATATTTTATAGAAATGGTAAAAGAAAACGGAGAATTAACTCATTCATCTGGTAAGGCTGAATAAAACTCCATACGCAATTGTGGAAATGATAAATAGTACTATCATAAAAATTGCGATGTTTTTGGGTTCTCTCAGCTTCTTCAATCTTCTGACTATCTTCATTCTTGATCCCTTCTATTTTTATCTACTTATCTATAAAAATTTTCGCTTAGAGGTGTAGCCCATAGTCACAAAATAAAATTAGAGGTGTCAACTCAACTTTTTTAAGCCAAGGTATTTAAAACATGCTCCTTTCCGTCGT
>JBHICB010000139.1:0-3811 GCA_046759365.1 Hydrothermarchaeales archaeon (SeqCode) | reverse complement strand
TAAAAGCTTCTTCTGATCAGTATCTATCCCCATTTTATATCACAACAATATTTTTATCAACCTCTTATTTATTATTATCCACATCGTTAAGGAAGGAGAATATGAAATTAGATCTACATATACACACAAAGTATTCAAAAGACTCAAATTCTGATACCAAAGAGGTTATCAAAGTCTCAAAGAAGAGAGGACTGGACGGTATTGCAGTCACAGAGCATAATACAATAAGGGGCGGGGTGGAAGCACAAAAACATAATGAGGACCCTGATTTTACAGTTATTGTTGGTTCAGAGGTACATACGGAAAAGGGGGAGGTTATAGGATATTTCCTAAACGAAGAGATTAAGTCTCGGAGTGTATATGAAGTTATAGACGAGATGCGTGAACAGGATGCCGTCATTGTCATTCCACATCCTTATGATATCTTTAGATTTAGCAGTTTAAAGCCTGAAGATGATATTTTAAAACGAGTTGACTGTATCGAGGCTTTCAACGCTAGATGCACATTCTCCAGATTTAACAAGAAGGCTAAAGAGCTTGCAGAAAATTCGGGATTAGGCATAACTGCAGGAAGTGATGCTCATACACTTTCGGAGATCGGAGCTGGGGGAGTAGTATTATCTGGGAAAGTCGGTTTACGAGAAGAGATTTTGAAAAATAGGGAAACCTTCGGCAAGGCATCTCCTTTCTATGTCCACGTGTATTCTACCATGACAAAAATATTGAAATGATTTGTCACAAAGTCTCCAAATCATATTTTTTTGCCAGATTTATCCCTGTGAGAAATATATTGTTAACCACTTCTGAATGTGTACCAAATTTCTCCAAGTCGTCTATGTTTTGGGGTGTTGATGTACCTGCCACAAACGTATAAAGCCCCAGATGTATAGTAATCTTGTATAAGCCTTCGTCTTCAACAGTGATGGCACTTATCTCCTCACCATCATCAGTTGTCAGTGTGATGGTCTTCGAATCTTCTCTTGAAATCTCTTTAAATTTTGTTTTATACGGGTCCCTGAATGTTTCCCAAGTAACTACAGTCGTGGCAAGTGTGCGTGGAGATATAGTCTGGGTGAGTCTGCTCAAGCCGCCGGAAGATTCAGAGACTTCTCTGGCCTTTATCCATTCATTGGGAAGCTCTTGGTCGGGAATGGAAAAAGCTAAAATGGAGGGCGGAGGGCCCATTGTCTCTTTCGGTTTTAGTGTTGGAATAGGCAACTTAATCTTTTCTGGTGCCGTAACCTCTCCCGCCTCTATGCAACCTGATAAGATGACTAAAAGTAAAAGGACAATGAGAAGCCTACTAACCCTCTTCATTTTACAACCCAAAAGAGTTAATTTGCGATATCTTTATAAACCTTTTCACACAGCTAAAAGATGGGTCCAAAGTCTTAGAAAGATACCAAATTGTCTTGGTTTTAAAGGTGGAATAATTGCGTATAATGATCATTGGCGTGGGAAGGTTAGGGGGGGATGTAGCAAGGCAACTCCGAAAGGATGGGCACGAGATAATTGCCTTTGATGAGGACAAAGAGGCCTGTGAAGAGCTTGCAAACGAGTCAGATGTGTTGGTAATAAACGCCGATGGGGCAGATGTCGAAAAATTGGAAGACACAGGAATTGAAAAAGTCGACGTCGTTATGGCAACAACAGGGAGCGATGAAGTCAACCTCATGGTATGCGAGATATCCAAAAATAAGAATGTGCCTAGAATCATCACAAGGGTAAATCACGATAGGAATAAGCCACTATTTACGCAACTAGGAGTTCATGTTATCAGCCCATTAGGCATAGCAGCCAATTTTTTTAGGAACGTGGTCTCAAGGGATGTCAGGACAATTGCTGTATTGGATGGCAATATCGAATTAATGAGTCATATAATAGAAAAAGGAAGCCGTTTGGAGGGGACTTTGATCAAGGATATGGATTTTCCGGAAGGGGCGAGGGTAATCCTCCTTTACAAAAATGGAGATCCCATAATACCCCATGGTGAGACAAAGCTATCGCCAGGTGACAGACTCATAATACTCTCAACAGAGAGCGCCATGGATAAAGCACTTTCAAAAATGGATTAGTCTACTCAGAGAATATACCCTTAAGAGAAGCAAAGAAAATTAAGATGGGAATCACTTCAAGCCTCCCTGCCCACATATCTATTATATAGACAATCTTTAGAATAACAGGCATTGTCGCACTAGTTATTCCCACGCTCAGTCCAACAGTTCCAATAGCCGAAGCAGATTCAAAAATAGACTGGCTTAATGGGAAGCCGTATGCCGCGGTTATCAAAGTAGATATAATCAAAAGAATAATATATGCAAAGACCATTATGAACACTTCAAAGAGCTGTTTTTCGGTTACCACATGATCTTTTATGTGGTGGAATTTTCTCACTACCACTGCATCCTTGGGCAGTAAACTATCCTTTATCTTCCACCCTATCGATTTTATTATAAGACCAAAACGCAGGCATTTGATCCCTCCACCAGTTGAACCTGCATTCGCACCTATTGTCATAGCTATTCCAACAATCACAAGGGCTAAAGGTGCCCATTTTGCGTGAAGATTTTCTGTCAGTTCTGACATCCATCCGGTAGTTGTAAGTGCCGAAACGACTGTGTAGAAGCCCTGCCTGAAGGTTAAAAAAAACGATGAGTATTTATTCGTTAAAGCCAGCCACAATATTGTCGGAACTGACAGAATTGCAAGCATGATTGTAAAGGTTCTGGTCTCTATGTTCCTTACTAGCTCCTTAAAATTGCCCGTTATTATGGCGTAATGCAATGCAAAATTTATAGAACCGATGACCATTATTATTATGGTTGTAACTTCTATAAGGAAGCTCTTGTAAAAGAAGATGCTGTTGCTGTGGGTCGAGAACCCCCCGGTACTAAGACCTGCCATCGCATGACATAGAGCATCAAACCAACTCATGCCAACGAAATAAAGGGCACCTGTGGCGAAAACCAACAGCATAAGATAGATGCCCCACATTGCTCGCACCGGTGAAACGATACTTGGTGCGATCCTGTCTTCACGGCCTTCGGCGGAGTAAAATATCGTACTTTGTACGCCAGTCCTCGCTCTGGCCAAGATAACAAGTGAAAAGACCACGATCCCCAGGCCACCTAGGTACTGCATAAGGTGTCTCCACAAGTTTATCGATTTGGGAAAGGAATCGGCATTTGATGCTATGGTGGAAAGACCTGTTGTCGTCCATCCAGAGACCGTCTCGAAAAATGCGTCCAAAAAGGTGGGGGACAAAGACAACAGCGGAATTGTGCTAAAGGCTGGAACTACCATATATGCCAGAGCAGTCATGCCTATGGCATGCCTAAGCTTTATATCATGTCCAGCCTTGAAAGCCTTTGATACTACTGTTCCAGAACCGAATGTGATCAAAAAAGACAAAATAAAAAGCTTTAAGAAATCAAACTCGCGGTAATATAAAGCAAACAGAGCCGGGACAAGCATAGTGAAACTAGCGATAGCTGTAATATGGCCCAAGCTGTGGAGGATAATTTTAAAATCATCTCTATTCAAAAATCCTATCATCATACCACCAAAATGAGCAGATAACTGATGGTATAGATGGCGGCAATTAAGAACAGGGCAAAGAAGGCCTCTACTACCACCCCCTCAAATATGTTAAAGACGTTTGTTATGCCCTCTACTACTGACTTTCTGAATCTCTCCGAGAGCTTTTTCCGCATACCTCGGGTTTTGATATCTAGCTATAAAACTTTAATGGACTGTAGGGGTTGTTTCAAAATTAATCGCAAGGTAGATTAGACCGTAGCCGGGACTCTAA
>JBHICB010000138.1:0-3840 GCA_046759365.1 Hydrothermarchaeales archaeon (SeqCode) | reverse complement strand
CGGGGGGCTGTTGGATAAGGATAATGACGGTGTGCCAGATTTTGATGACGCGTGCCCACTTCAGTCTGGGCCGATGCATTATGGAGGATGTCCTATATCTGGCAATGACCAAGATTTAGATGGTATTAATGACACTGCAGATAAATGTCCCGACCTCCCCGGGCCACCGAGAAACAAAGGATGTCCTCAGGATTATTTCCGCTATAACCAAAGTGCAAATGAAAATGATAATGATCGAGATGGAGTGCCATCCAAATTTGATCTCTGCCCCAATACTCCAGGGCCGTTTGAAAATGACGGCTGTCCAGTGGGGGTTGGGGATGATACTGATGGTGATGGCGTTATAGATATTTATGATATGTGTCCAACCGTTAATGGAACGATATTTTCAGATGGATGTCCACCTAGAGGCTTCAGAGATACCCCCTCAACGTGGTTTGATAGTTTCTCAATGGCAGACAAAGATACCGACGGCGTGCCTGACGGTGTTGACAGATGCCCTGACACATGGGGCCTGCCATTCATGGATGGCTGTCCCTTCGGTCAGGACACAAACGGCAAAGCCTTCTCGGGCTTTGACAATGATGGTGACGGTGTAAATGATACAACGGACAACTGCCCAGGATTCGCTAATCCTGCACAGACAGATTCGGATAGTGATGGTAAAGGTGATTCTTGCGACTTCCTAGACATAGAACTGCCTAGGTTAGGTGTTGTATTTGAGCCTGGAGTGCATATACAATGGGGTCCGCGCATATTCTTCCCTGAAAACAGTAGTATAAACTTTAATGGGAATATTACGAATATGACAAACACCACGTTTAATGTGTTTAACATGACCTTGCCACCTCTAGGCAAGCTTATTGATTTTGAGATGAACTATAGTCTAGCGCAGGATGAGTGGGAAAACTTCTCGGCCCATAGTCTGGGGTTGGATGACACAGGACTTCTCATCCCTACCCCTGGAAAGAATGCTACAGCCGTCTTGCCCAAGAATGGCTTTTACGTGAACTTCACAAAAATCCATGGGAGCATAAACTTTAGCAAGCTTGTTGTAGATGCCAATAACACAAATGTCACTACTGATTCCAGTAACATGTCTACTGTAAATCTTAGTATATCCGGTGTCCTCCTTGATATTCACTTCAACGAACCATCTACTAGTGCTCCTCTACAGGTCGCCTCGACTGGCTTGAACCCTGAATATGGCTTATATCCAGATCCACAGAACTTTACAGGCGCAGGGGATGCACCATATCTCCAGCTGAACTGTTCCACAGAATTCACAAATATTTTAGATAATACAACTTTAAAGATTCCAATCCCCTCGGGCTATATTGATAGTTCCATGAAAATTAACTACTTTAACAGCAGCACAGGCAACTGGACTGAGCTGGAGACTGATACAACAACTGTACCTGGCTATGCTATTGCCAACACATCTCACTGTTCCGTTTACGGCATAGCTGGTTCAGTTTATGGTGGAGGAGGTACCGTTTCTACATCTGGCGGAGGAGGAGGAGGAGGAGGCTCACCATCTCCAGTAACACTGGTATCAGCCGGTGCAACTGAGATGACCTCTACGACCTACAGCAACATACTCATAAGCCTCTCCGCAGGCGGCAAGCTAGACAAGGACAGGTTTGTCGAGGTCCCCAATACATTGGCCGGACCACTGCTTCTGAATAAAAATTACCCATTGCCTACAGATCCCACGGCTGCGCAGTTTGCAAGGACAGTGACAACGATAACCGGAGATGTCTTTGCATTGGCTGCCGAGGTAAGCGAAGACAGACGCTTTCAATATATTGAACACGAAAACAAGCTTGTAATCGCAAGAGGCGACCTGGGCGTAGACTCCATGGCAGCTGTCGCCTATGCAAAGGCAAAGAACATCCCGATACTACTGGTCAAGCCGAACGAGTTGCCATCTGTTACTGAAGAGGCAATATTAAAGATGATGGCAGTCAGAAAGAGAGAGATTATAATAGTCGGAGGGCCTGTGGCTGTATCAAACGATGTAGAAGGGCTACTTGCAGATATGGGGGATGTCAAGAGGATCTGGGGCGAAACCCGGGTTGAGACTTCTCTTGCCCTTGCAAAAGAGACATACACCGACAAGAATAAGGTCAGGGTTATTGTTATAACAGACTATGCAAACCCGAAGATAGACGCGGTATTGATGTCTTACGTCATGGACGCGCCCCTGCTCTATGTGAAATCGGATAGCCTCCATCCAGAAGTAAAGGATTACATATCCCAGCACAAGGAGACCATCTTTGGGCCCACTAAAGTCATGTTGATGGGTGTTGACCCGAAGGTTGCAAGCGAAATCAATGCCGCTTTAGGTTGATCATTTCTCAACAGTTTTAGGCAACTTGGACTCATATTTTGAAGGACATTTTGTAAGAAGTTTATTCGCCTCAAGATGAGTTGGAGAAGTCAATACACCCACAGCAGTAATCCCTACATCTTTTTTGAGGTTTGTCGGCACCGTCCCGGTGTAAACGACATCAATGACCTCATCACCCTCGTAAAGCTTGAAATGATATGTGTTTGGAAGACTCGGGTCCTCGACCCAGCTCCCGGGCACTACCGCACCTGCAACCTGAATGTTCCTGTTCAAATACCGCTCGGGCTGGGCGGTGACCTCACTTACACCACGGATGGGGCTTATAAAGCTGTCCATAGCCCCAAAGCCGACATAAAGGGAGAGGAGTATTACAAGTATTCCTATCCCCAACTTCACTTTTTTAGCCTTTCTTTTATCCAAGTCAACCGCCTATTTTTTGACAAGATCCTGCAGGGTTTTTATCTTCTTTTCCAGGTCTCTGACCTTGGAGTCGATGTAGACAGCATATAAAATCAGAACCGTCCACAATATCACTGCCACTGCCAATATACTTCCAAATTCTGTCATATTATCCTTCACCTACATTTCATTAAAACTTTTACCAGATTTATACCCACATCAAGCATGATTTGTCTCAGCTGTTTGTTTTAGTTTTCGATGCTCTCTTTTTAAATTTTTCAATTTTGTGTTCAACCATAGAAGATAAAAATAAAATATCAGCACGCCAAAGAGCATGAGCATAAATGCTATTACGCCAGAAGAATCCAGACTGAACGGAGTCTTGCCGTACAACTGCGGGTGGTTGGACCTCCACATTGTTGCCGAGATATGCGTTAATGGTACCCCTACAAAGCCGAAGATGCCAAGGATCGCAGAAAGCCTAGCCTTTGTCTCCTCATCTTCCAGCGCACTCCTTAAAGAGAGATAGGAAGCAAGTATAAACCAGAGCGCCAGGGATGTCGTCTGGCGAGGGTCCCAGTTCCAATAGGCCCCCCAAGCCAGGTTTGAGAATATCGCTCCGTTTACAAGTAATATGGTGCAGAACACTATCCCGAGCTCTGCAGAACTTGATGCTATGTTATCCCACTTCCTGTCCCTTGTTCTAAGATACATTATGCTCGCTAAAAGCAAGATCAAAAAAGCAATGTACGTAACTGCAGCGTTTTCCATGGAGAAAAAAAAGATCTTGTAACCATGGCTCATGGGGTCGCCATCGAATCGCAATAGATCAGGGTCCAGAGGAGCAAGATTTAAGGCTTTGTACATGCCTGCCAGGACGATTATGTACAAAGAACCAAGGAGCAGAAGTGAGTGCTTCCTTTCAAATTTGGCCATATTTAATCCTCCAAGATGTAATCGAAGAGCAACATTGAAAGGGTTGCCATGATTATTATGTAGACCGCCATCAGCTTAACCTCTCCAATTTTATTTAAACCATCCCCGTAGATTAAAACCTTTCTTAAAGCCAGGATAGTAAAGATGACAAT
>JBHICB010000137.1:0-3850 GCA_046759365.1 Hydrothermarchaeales archaeon (SeqCode) | reverse complement strand
GATACGGGAGCTTAGAAGCCTTGTAAGGCACAGGATGAATCTTGCAAAGGACAGATCCAAGGTGAATGGCGAAGGCAAAAACGACTGGATCACAGACCCGCAAGCAGAAGAAGACCTTAAAGAGATGATAGACGCTTTAATCGCATGTCTAGAGCCAGATCTATAGAACCCTGTTCTCTTCATCCCCGCTCTTATCACCCCTGCTTTTACACATAACCCCGGCACTGACAGTAAGGCACATAGAAGACCTATTCGAACTAGAAGAATAAAAAAAACAACGAAAAATCTACGCTATTCTTGTCCTAGCTTCAGTGTTATCTTTAATAAATTAGGGAAAGATCAATAGAGCGGAAAATGGGAATTGATAATATTTTTATGGTGATTCCATTAATTGATGTTTGATGATTAATAAATTCAGGGTTTTCACAACACGGGAGTTTGACAATGATTATGATAAACTGGATAGATCGGAACAGAAGCGTGTTGATAAGATTCTTGAGCAGTTGATGCAACGGGGCGTGGAGGTTGGAAAGCCTCTAGCTGGACTTTCGTTTTTTAGAGAGAAGAAGTTCGGTGGTAAGCGCCTTTACTTTCTCGTCTATCGTGATGTTCTCATTGTCCTTGCCCTCGGCATCGGTGATAAGAAAGTGCAACAGGCAACTATCAACAAGATTCTCAAGAATTTGGCAGAATACCAACAATATGTCTTTAAAACACTGCAAGAAAGAGGATTTATCTAGAGGGCTTCCACTCAGTGATTCGGCCGTGTTTAATATCTTCAAGGCTATTTTTTATCTTCTCAACAAGCTCGTGATCAACTTCAGCCATTTTCTTAAGAGCCTCATACTCTTCCTTGGGTATGCTCACGGTGTCCATATCATTAATAAACTGCGTATGTAACGTTTAAAAAACTTTTCTCCACTCTAATCACCGGTAGAGTCCTGATATTATTTCACACCACCAAACCATCGAACCGCTGACCAAATTAACTAACAAGAAGAATGGATAATACGAAGACATAATATTCTTTAAGTCATTATGTTAAATAAATTAATGTGAGAGTATGGACGACGTCGTAACCATCCCGAAAAAAGAATACCTCGAAATGAAAAACGAGATTAAAACACTAAGAAAAACAAACCTCTACAAGAGGCTTCTTGAATTCGAAGAGAACATCAGCAAAGGAAAAGCCTACACAAGAAAAGACCTAGGATTCTGATTATTCTTTAATCCTTCTAATGGTCGCCTGCTGGCTCTCGATACTTGTTTTTATATCACTGAAAGTAAAACATATTGAAGACTTGTTCGAACTAGAAGAATAAAAAGAAAAAACAGAGGAATGACGATGGAATCAAAAAAACCAGAAAGACGCCACGACGTTGATTGGCTTAGAGTGCTTGCCACATTTAGCATTGTGTTTTTCCACGTAATGCGGTTTTTTGACCTTGACCCTTGGGCGGTGAAGAACAACGCTACAAGTGAAATCGTCATGCCATTCATCGGCTTTTTCGTTCAGTGGATGATGCCAATCTTTTTTGTGATCTCCGGCGCCGCAATTTATTTCGCGCTGGGTTTTCGAAATCCCCGGCAGTTCATCAAAGCCCGGATTACTCGAATAATAATTCCACTTATAACAGTCGGCGTATTCGTTCTCGTCCCGCCACAGGAGTACATCCAGGCCATAACTTACAAGAATATTCCCAGAGGTTTCAGTAAGATATCTTTCTACACACAATACGTCAAAAACATAAAACTATTCATAGGCGAATTTCCCTTCCTTTATCTTCCAGTGCAGCACCTCTGGTACCTTGAATATCTCTTCCTATTTTCTCTCATACTTCTTCCACTATTCATATATTTAAGAAAAAATACAGGCATGGTCTCAAAGCTTGCTGGGCTCACTGATAGAGGGTGGACAATCTACCTTTTCGCCCTTCCCGTCTGGCTATTAATGTCAATTCTAAACCCAGAGACTCCCCTGGGAAACGTCTACTGGTTCGGCGGATGGCCGCTACTGGCCTACCCAATCTTCCTGATTCTAGGATTCATTCTCTTCACAGACAAACGATACGAGGCCGCCATAGAACAGCAGACTAAATCTGCAATTAAGCTTGCAATCATCTCCTTGATAGTAGCACTTATTGCTTGGATGAAATATGGTGAAGGGGGACTACAATATGGCACACTAGGTTACCCCGTTTTTATGATGCTCAGAGCCTTTAACTCTTGGTTTTTCATCATAGTATTTCTCGGCCTCGGCAGAAAACACCTCAGCTACACGAGCCCCTTTTTAAGATATTTCAGCGAAGCCTCGCTTCCGATATATATGCTCCATCAGACTGTCATCGTGGTAATCGGATTTTTCATCCAAGACTGGCAGATCGGCATTCTGCCTAAGTTTATATTTCTATTAATAGCAACGTGTATTGGAATTATGGGCATATATGAGGTTCTGATACGGCGTATTAATGCTTCCCGTTTTCTTTTCGGGTTGAAGGCGAAAAAGGGATAGACATGGCAGCCAAAAAAAGGCCTTATAATAGGTATGAACCAAAAAAGAATAAGGGTGAATAATAAAAAAACCCTCAAAGGGTGTGAGAAGAGCAGGGGGCGGGTAAAAGAAGGTAGGAGGGTAAAGGGTGTAGGATGCACCCCTGCTCGCTTTTGATTGTGTATAGTATATTTTACTTCTAGTATATAAAGTTTTCCATAATGTAAAGATATATTTACATAATAAAAGATAACATTTACGTGATTTTTCAAAAAGCCTTTGGCTTACTTTTGACTCTCCATCCTCTCCTCTATCATGCCTCTGAACCCCTCAGAGTCCAAGGTTGAAAGCCAGAAATTCCTATGAAAACCCTTCTTTTTTTTGATCACAACAGACACCTTGTGCATAGAGATATAGCCAATGTTCCTCCCCCACCACATCCGCATCCCCCAGCCGACCCAAAAGGAAGGCTTAGCAAGATAGATATCCTCAATGTCCTCAAATCTTACGCTAAAGGAAAAGGGCCACATGAAGGCTGTAACACCTTCGGTGGTTATGCTATAACGCATGTTGAAAAAAGACTGAAAGACAAGGACTATAAACAAAGTGACAATTAAAAGAATCCAGAAACCCTCTCTACCACCAGAGACATCCAACCAGGAACGTAGGGTTAAAACAAATAGCAAAAGTAAGATCAGATATAAACTCCACTTCAGGGTTAAAGAAAAGGGCGCCTTTTCCTCATGCAACACAGTATCTTCTGTCATTTTATCCTCTACTTTGATTTTTTCTTTTTAACCTTTTTTGGAGGAAGAGACAAGACATAGCCATAAGCGCGGTCAAGCCAAATAGCGAAATCCCCTCTGTGGATGTAAAGACTTTCGGGCAGTACTACGTACTCCTTCATAACACGACCTTTTAACGGCTCAAAGAGTGATGCTTCATCATTTAAACTTAAAATCTCCTTCCGGTCAGCCTCAGATAAGCGTATGAAAATATCGTCTCCGAAAACACCAGCAAACATGTTTCGATTTACAAAATAGACGGGGTGCCCGAACATCTTACGCTTCTCGCAGTTAAAAGAAACCAAGGCATTATCAAGAAACTCGCTTATCTCAGGGTTTGCTTTCTTAAATTTCAAAATCACGCCTCCCTTAAAAAGTTAAAAGACAAAGGATATATATTTTTCAGCACTAACGATGGCCTATAAGAAATCCAAAATATATCCGGAAACTTCCAAAAAGCATTAAACCTAAAAAAGACAAAATAAGAGGGAGGGAAGACAAAATGCTGATCGAAGTAATCGATTCCCCGGGATGTGCCAAATGCAAGGCAGCAAAAGAGGTACTAATCCGGGTT
>JBHICB010000136.1:0-3887 GCA_046759365.1 Hydrothermarchaeales archaeon (SeqCode) | reverse complement strand
AGGGGAGTGGCCGGTGCATATGACCGTGCCTTGAAGGGCATAGAGGCATGCAAAAAAGCAGGGTTAGAGTTTCAGATCAATACCACAATAACCAAGCGCAACCTAGAAGATATCGATAAAATATTTGATCTGGTCATAGAATTGGGGGCAGTAGCCCACCACATATTTTTGCTGGTTCCAACAGGCAGGGGCAAGGCCATAGAGGACGAGGAGATACCACCGGAAGAATACGAGAGAGTTTTAAACTGGATGTATGACAAGCAGCACAAGATGGATACCATGATAGGCGAAGGGCATATTGTGGGCCATGGATCCAAGATGTTTATGAAAGCCACTTGTGCCCCTCATTTTTTCAGGGTGATGCACCAGCGTTCAAAAGAGAACGGATCGAACATCGCTGTGGGAAGGGCGGGTCTTGACTCCATGACAAAGGGCTGTCTTGGAGGTACAGGCTTTGCCTTTATTTCAAGGACAGGAGATGTCTTTCCATGTGGGTATCTTCCGGTATCTGCAGGCAATGTGCGGGAAAAATCATTTAAAACAATATGGGAGGATGCAAGGCTTTTCAACGACCTACGGGATCCGAAAAAATTGAAGGGAAAGTGCGGGGCCTGCGAATACAAAATCATGTGCGGCGGTTGCAGGGCCAGGGCCTATGCGAGAACCGGGGACTACCTCGCCGAAGAGCCTTACTGCATCTATAAACCCAAGGCATGGAAGGCGGGGGCTTAATCCTTTTATCCTTTTTTACCGGGAGCTGAGATCGGCATGTGTTACCTCTCCTTAAGATTTGCCTAAAATATTTTTCTAAAACAAGTCAAAATCTTTGAAGAAATTAGGCGGGATTATCAATCCGATGCTTGCCAGATTTGAAAGTATCAATAAAGTGTTTTCAAAGAAACCTTCTTACCATCGAGCAGAGTTCATCTAAAGTAAAAGGCTTTCCTAAATGAGCATCTGCATGGGCATATCTAAGGCTTTTTTCTATTGAGGCTTTGCTTGTGCGCACCGTGAACATCACAACAGGGATGTCCCGTGTTTTCTCATCTTCTTTGATTTTTCTGCAAACCTCCCAGCCGCTTTCGCCAGGCATCATAATGTCAAGGAGGATCAAATCAGGCCTATTTTTTTCCAGCTCCTCCAAACATTCCCCCCCATTCTTAGCTACTAATACTTCGTAGCCATCTTTCTCCAGTATCATTTTTGTAAGATCCACTAACACTGGTTCATCGTCTACAAGCAGTATCTTTGCCATTTAATTACCTTCCTTGTCAATTGGCAGAGTAAAAGAGAATTTGCTTCCCTTACCCAATTCACTTTTAACTGTTAGTTTGCTACCATGCGCTTCTAGCATCTCCTTTACCACAGCCAATCCCATGCCTACGCCTCCAAAGCTTCTTGTAGCCGAATTATCCACCTGGTAGAAGCGTTCGAAGATTTTCTCTTGCTTGTTTTGGGGTATTCCAACACCTGTATCTTCGACGGAAATCTCTACTACATCCTCTCTCCCCATTGCCCTTATAATTAACTTTCCCTCTTCTGTATTGAACTTAATAGCGTTTCCGATTAGGTTTCTTAAGACGTGATCCAATATATCTCGGTCTGCTTTAACATTCGGCAGATCCTCTTCCGTCTCAATGGACAAACTTATATTACTTTTAATGATAAGGGGCATGAATTCATTTGTTAGTTGGGTTATCGAATCGGATAGATCTATTGTTATAAGAGTTAATTTCTTTTCACTTTTTTCAAGATGTACAGCTGCCACAAGGTCCTCCACCCTCGCATTCTGCGACATTAATGCATTCCTGGCCGCCATTAAATACTTGTCCATATTTTCTTGGTCTTCCTCTCCAACGACAAGTTCTAGCGCAGCATGGGCAATTGTAATTGGTGTTCGCAATTCATGGCTTACGTTTGCAAGGATGTTGTCCTTCATCTGATCTAGAGTTTTAAGCTCTTCATAGGCCTCTTTCAATGCCTCTTCTGCTGCCTTGCGCTCGGTGATGTCTTGGATTGCAACAATAAAACGGGTCGCCCCTACTTCGGGTGTCTGTGTTATCGAGGATACTGAGCCCCAGAACACTGTACCGTCTTTTCGTTTAAATTCTACTTCAAAATCTTTAACCATCCCCTTTTCTGTGAGTTTTAGAAATCTCTTTCTATCATCTGGATTTTGATAGTGTTGAGGTGCGGGTATCTTTATAAACTCGTCTTTAAAATCGTATCCAAACATATTCAGAAGGGTATTGTTTGCTTCAATGATCTTTCCTTTTGGACTGCTGATTGCAATGCCAATGGGGACTTTTGCCATAAGGTTTCTAAACTTTTCTTCCGACTCCTTCAGCGCCTCCTCCGCCTTCTTGCGCTCGGTTACGTCTCTTGCAACATGAACCGCGCCGATGATTTCTCCGTCGATATATATGGGTGAAGTCGCAATGGAGAAAGCACCCTTTAGCTTGGTACTCACCTCTACATCTACCACTGGCCTGCCAGTTGCGAGGGTCATCTCAAATGGACAATTTGAGATGGGGGTGTCTGTTCCATGGAAGACTTCGTAGCAGTGCTTACCCGTGAGCTCTTTTCTCGAAACCCCGAATTTATCCTCGAACGCCTTGTTGACCCTTAGTATCCTAAAATCCCTATCGTGGATCGATACCAAGTCTGATATTGAATCAAAGGTTCGCTTCCAATCGGCTTCACTCTCCCTCAGCGCCACCTCCGTCCGCTTGCGCACAGTGATGTCTTTAAAATTATTTACAAAGGCCGCGGGCTTGCCGGAGGAGTCGGGGATAAGGCCCGTGGTGACTTCTACCGGGAATTCACGGCCGTCGCTGGACTGGCAAATATATTCATCGGGATTGGTAAAGATCCCCTCGCGGGCTCGCTGCAAATCTTCCATGGCCCGCTGGCGTTCACCGGGTGCCAGCAAATCGAGGGCGAACTTACCGACCAGATCTTCTTTGCCGGCAAAACCTAACATCTCCACGGCCGCCGGGTTGCACTCGACGATATTCCCCTTGAGATCGGTCACGGTTATGGCGTCCGGGGAGGACTCTAAAATACTTGAAATTTTGGCTTCCTCTTCTCGCAGCGCTTCCTCCGCCTTTTTGCGCTCGGTGATATCTTGGGTTATCCCAATAAGAGCAAAGATGTCGCCTGTTTCATCCTTTATGGGGCTGACTGTTAAATGGGCAGGGAACTCTTCCCTATTTTTTCTAATTAGAGTGACTTCTCCATCGAACTTTCCTTTTTTTAATACAGTTCTCCAAACCATTGGTTGCATGGTCTTTCTATCCTCTTCCCTGTAGAATACCTTTACAGACCGTCCAAGAAGCTCCTGCACTTTATAACCAAATATCTCCTCTGCACCCTTATTGACAGAAATCAGTTTTCCTGACATATCGGCCACGTTGATACTCAAACCAGCGTTGTCAAGAACGTTTTTGTTAAAACTGCTAATCTTCTGAAGTTCTTCCTCCGCCTTCTTCCACTCGGTGATGTCGGTGAAAATTAGTCCAAGACCATCACCTACTTTGAAAGCCTTCTCAGATACGTGAAGGTCTCCATATTTGGGATGAGGAATCAAATCATCTATAAAGAAGGGTTTTCCAGTTTTTATGACTTCTATATACTTTTCATACCTGCCGCTTTCCTTTATTTCTGGCGCTATTTCTTTGATGTTTTTTCCTATCACTTCCCCTTTGCTCACACCCATCATCTGTAACGTTTTCTTGTTTGCCTCTACAAAATTCAAATTCGAATCATAAAGCAGGAAAGCATCGGTCGCTGAGTTCATGAATCCTTTTAATCTTTCTTCACTCTCCCTCAGCGCCTCCTCCGCTTTCTTTCGCTCGGTGATGTCGCGGACAATGCCCTCATAGATA
>JBHICB010000135.1:0-3958 GCA_046759365.1 Hydrothermarchaeales archaeon (SeqCode) | reverse complement strand
AGACCCGGATGGTGTGGAGGGCGCCATAGACACGCTTCGAGGTTACGATATTCCATTAAGCATAGACACAATGGAAAAGCAGAACATCGAAAGGGCGCTGGATTCGGACATTGATATGATCATGAGTTTTGATCACAGGCTTTTGAATCAATTCAATGATATAAAAACACCAATTGTGGTTATTCCTAAAAAAGAGACTATTCCGAAGGATTATAACAAAAAGATCCAAATCCTGGAAGAGAATATAAAACTCGCAAAATCTAGAGGTTTTAAAAATATAATCGCTGACCTTATTTTAGAGCCTTTAAACTTCGGGTTTACAGATTCTGTAACAGCGTATAGGATCTTTTCCAATAACCATAAAATGCCCATATTATTGGGAACAGGGAATGTGACAGAACTAATGGATGCCGACTCTGTCGGAATAAATGCACTTTTAAGCGGAATAGCAATGGAGTGCGACGCAAGCATTGTGTTTACACCGGAGCAAAGCGACAAAGCCCAAGGAAGTACCAACGAATTGGCTACTGCCTCTAAGATGATGTATCTTACAAGGAGACGAGGTTCGGCGCCAAAGGATCTAGGGCTTGACTTACTGCGATTAAAGGATAAACGTGTTAAAAGAGAGGAGTTCAAAGAAGAATTGTACAATAATGCCGGAGTAATCCAGGCCAAGATGAATAAAAGACATGGTTATGACCCAAAAGGTTTCTTCAAGATATTTGTGGGTGAAGATATCAAAGCAGTGCATTACAAAAAAGAAAAACCAAAATTTGTCATCAAAGGAGCAAGTGCCAAGGAGATATCAGATATGATATTTAGCATGGCATTGGTTTCGGACATAAGTCATGCACTTTATCTCGGGAGAGAACTGGAAAAGGCAGAGGTTGCTTTGAAGACAGGTAAAAGCTATGTGCAGGATATGGGGGTCTTTTGATTTTTTAGTTGCTTTTTTGGTTCTTGCACAGGAACAATGCGCTTGAGATGCTGTAACACTCTCAGAGGACAAAAGCGACATTGCAGTTGAGGTGGTGGCTCTCTGAGTTTGACTAGCTAACCCAAAAGAACACCATAGGTTCTTAACGGCACTGAATAGAGAAGAATAGTTTTACGCCGTTCTAACAGAGACCTCCATGGTGTCAGGATCAAACTTTATTTTCACCTTCTCCCCGAGCTTGAAGATTTTCTTGAGCTCCTGGGGGAACGTCACGCCGATGGAGTTCCCAATCTTCACTACGGTCCTCTCTTCCTCGATGGCCTTTATGAGCTTTCTCTGGATTTTAATGGCGTCGTCGAGGTTTATCAGGGACTTTCCACAGTTGAGACAGGTGTAGATTAGGATCTTCTCCCCGATACGAATCTCCTTTTTTTCTTCCATTTCGGTTTCACAATCTTCACATTTCATGTTAACCAAACTTCCTTTTCTTTGTCGTTATGCCCACGGTCACAGGTTCGATATAGTCGCCCCTGTCATAGAAGATGACATAGATGACTTTCTTCTTGATTGGCAAGACGGCACGGTATTTCCTCTTGCCCTCTTTGTATATCTCGCCATAGAGGATCGCGTTCTTGGTTTTTTCGAAATTCACTCTGTAGATATTCCTCATCACGAAGTGTTCAACGTCTGCGAGGATGGGCTTTTTTCTGAGTTTCTCGGCATCGCCTTCGTCGAGCTTCATCAAAACACCTTGTTATAACAAATTGTTATAACCAGTATAAAAATATTGGGGCTGGAGAGGGTTGTCTAATAAATCGATCGCAAGGTTATGCAATGCTAATGTCCTATGTGTTGGACGCACCAATGTTGTATGTGAAATCGGATACACTATCACCTGTAGTTAAGGTGTTCATATCCCCGCACCAAGAGACCATCTTCGGGCCTACAAAGATTGTATTGATGGATATTGATCCAAAGATTGCTTTGGAGATAATGCGATAACTGGTTAGTTAAAACGAAACGCAATAAGCTTTTTTAGATTTAAACATTATTGCTTCAAGAATAACTTTATAAATTCCTCTCCCTTAATGGCCCCAATGGATCCTTTTCTTGCAACAACTTCTGTGAATTTTTCTATCCCATCCTTACCTTTTCTGGGTTTATACATAATAAACGGGACAGGTGTTGGGTCGTGGGTCTTTGTCGATATAGGAGTATAATGATCTGGCAATAAGGCGACTGAGGATTCTTCTTCAAGATTATCAAGAAGCCTCCCAACTAGGCGCCTGTCAAACTCCTCAATGCACTTGATCTTCATCTCCATATCCCCGGCATGCCCAGCCTCATCTATACTTTCAACATGCAGATAGGCAAGGTCATGGTCCTTTAAGGCCTTTAAGCAATGATCTGCTTTTGATTCATAGTCTGTATCATAGTAGCCGGTTGCCCCTGGGACATCGACAATGTCCATTTCAGCATAAACGCCTATACCTTTTATGAGGTCCACTGCAGAAATGACTGCACCCGAAACTCCGTATTTTTCTTTAATAGGTCCAATATCCGGTCTTTTCCCCTGACCCCAGAGCCACAACATATTTGCAGGGTTTAGCCCTTTCTTTTTACGTTTGAGGTTTACAGGATGTTTGGACAGAACCTCTTTTGATCCCAGTATCATGGAGTTTAGACTTTTAACTATCCTGTTATCTTCAGATTTTATCAGGTGATCAGATATATCCCCCCCCATCACATCGTGGGGAGGCGTGGATTTAATGTCATCTATACCGTTTCTCAAGACAAAAAGGTGGCGGTAACTCACACCGGGATAAAAATCACCGATGTCTTTGTACGCTTTTCCCACTTCCTCAATGAGTAGTCTGGCTTCCTCGCTGGTTATGTGGTCTGCACAATAATCCTTGATATTGCCGTTATCTTCGGTTATAAGATTGCACCTGAATGCTATGTCCCTTGGTCCCAAATCTACTCCTATGCTCGCTGCCTCTAAAGGGCCTCTTCCGGTATAATATTTCATAGGGTCGTAGCCCAGAATAGAGAGATTCGCTATATCTGAACCCGCCTCCATTCCGTCTGGAATTGTCTTGAGGGTCCCCAACCTAGACTTCGAGGCGAGGCTGTCGATATTTGGCTTATCAGCAACTTCCAAGGGGGTCTTACCACCAAGCTCATCCAATGGGAAATCTGCCATCCCATCTCCTACTATTATTATGTATCTCATTTTCAAAACCTAAAGATAGAACTTCAAGAGATAGTAGATCACCCTAAGCGGGTCTTTAATTGGGTTTATGTGCGATCTCTCGCCTTCATACCTGCATGAAATCGGTACTTCACATATCTTAAATTTTCTCCTTGCCGCCTCAAGGATCATTACATGCTCGATGGCATACCTTTCTGCTTTTAATTCAAGTTCACTTATCTTTGAACCTTTAATAGCTCTAAACCCCGATTGAGGATCACTAATTTGTTGTCCTGCCAAGAAGCTCAGAAGAGTCTTGGCCACACCATTCGAAATTCGGTTCAATAAAGGCATGTTGGTCATATTCTTCAGAAATCTGCTACCTATGCAAAGGTCTGCACCATTTTCAATGCATCTGATCAATAAAGGGATCTCCTTTGGCGAATGTTGTAAGTCACCGTCCATGATTAAAACAACATCATATCCATCGCAATTTTGAAATCCTTGCCTTAAAGCATTGGCTTTGCCGGAATTGATATCAATCCTAATGACCTCAGCACCATTCCTAGAGGCTTCATCTGCAGTATCATCTTTTGAGCCGTCGTCTACTACAATAACACGGTCCACCAGGATTGTGCTTTCTTTTACTACCTCGCCTATGGTTTCAGCCTCATTGAATGCAGGTATGATAACAACAGACTTCATGAGATGCAATTCAATAAGAGGATATATAAACCAAGCGTTGGACTAAGGGTGCGTCATAGAAGAAAAATAACTCTAATTTTATTTTGTGACTATGGGCTACACCTCTAAGCGAAAATTTTTATAGA
>JBHICB010000134.1:0-3983 GCA_046759365.1 Hydrothermarchaeales archaeon (SeqCode) | reverse complement strand
TTGCTTGAAAGCGTTTCTAAAAACTATAAATCTTATCGGAAATTGTTAGAAAAAGCCTTGGAGGATGGATTAATAGCTGATGAGGAGGAGGCAGAATTAAGAAATATAAGAAAGGCTATGTGGGAGGACGCATTGGAGATAGCCTGCAAGGGTGGCAGCATATCTGAAGATGCACAGGCAATCCTCAGTGTAGTTAAAAAATCGGTGGGCTTGGATGATTACACCATAAAAGTTATCGAAGAAAAGATCAAGAGTAAATATCTCATGTCCTGATTAAATCCTAATTTTGGATCGTCCATGTCAATTTGGTGGATAATCATCAATTTTTGGTAAATTAAGATTTAAATAACAAATACGAGGATGGAGCCTGTGAAGAACGAAATAATAATGTTGTTGTTAATCACCGTAGCAGCTCTCTTCTTAATGCCGGAACTTACAGCAAGATTTTCAGGCTCCCATTCCATGGAGATAAACACCACAACCAAGGTTCAGTGACTTAAATGCACTAAATGCCATAAATACATTTTAGACGAGCTTACTGCCAACGATGATTCAAGTGCCAGCCAGAGAAGATATTTATAAAACTTTAAGGATTTTTTTAACCCTGTTACACCTCCTGTGTTTTAAGTTGTTTTAAAAAAATTATCTTGTTCCTCTAATATCTGCTGTATACTTTCGAAATCCTAAGCGAGGTTAAGAGAGTCTTTATCATAAAATAGTTGTTTTACAATGTTCTACCATTTATGATCGGCAGTTGTTGCTGGAGGATAAAATGGGCTTAGATTCGATTGTGATAAAGGGAGCTTCAGAGCATAACCTCAAGAACATAGATCTTGAAATACCGCGGGAAAAGTTCGTCGTTATAACCGGTATCTCGGGCTCAGGCAAATCCTCCCTTGCCTTTGACACCATATACTCAGAAGGGCAGAGGAGATATGTTGAGTCCCTCTCGGCCTATGCTAGGCAGTTTTTGGGTCTTATGAAAAAACCTAATGTAGAGTTAATTGAGGGGCTTTCGCCTGCGATATCCATAGACCAAAAGACTAGAAGCAAAAACCCAAGGTCAACTGTGGGTACCGTCACTGAGATATACGACTATCTAAGACTTCTTTATGCAAGGATTGGTGTGCCACACTGCCCGAATTGTGGCAAAAGGATAGAAAAGCAGACAGTCCAACAGATAGTCGACCAAGTCATGCAATTTAAAAAAGGAACAAAGATTCAAGTGCTCTCGCCGGTGGTGTGGGACAGAAAAGGAGAATATCAAGCGCTCTTTGAAGAGATGAAAAAGGACGGGTATGTAAGGGCCGTAGTAGATGGGGAGGTAAGAGATCTAGATGAAGACCTTGTCTTGGAAAGATATGTAAAACATACCATAGAAGTTGTTGTTGACAGACTCAAAATAAAGCCTGACGTAAAGGAAAGGCTTGCAGATTCAATAGAAACGGCTATAAATCTTGCCGAAGGCATCGTTGTCATTGACGCTGAGGGGCAGAAAAAGACCTACAGCGAGCAATTCGCCTGTACAGATTGTGGCATAAGCCTTGGGGAACTCGTTCCAAGGATGTTTTCATTTAATAGCCCGCATGGGGCCTGTCCAGATTGCCAAGGTCTGGGGACCAGAATGGAGTTTGACCCCGACCTTGTAATACCTGATAAAAGGAAAAGTATAATGGAGGGGGCGATAGCTCCATGGAGTACACAGATCTGGGGGTATAGGGGCCAAGCCTTGAGGTCCCTTGGAGAGCACTTCGGATTCAACATGTACACACCCATAAAAGACTTAAACCCAGAGCATCTTGGGGCCATACTTTACGGTACCAATGACACCATAGACTTTCACTATAAGTCAAAGGATGCCACATCCCACTATTCCTATCAGGGAACATTTGAGGGGGTCATACCAAATATGGACCGCCTGTACAAGCAGACCGAATCCCAATATAGGAGGGAAGAGATGGAGAGGTTTATGGCGATAATCCCCTGCCCCAGCTGTCATGGCGCGCGCCTCAAGCCCATCAGTCTCTCAGTCAGCGTGACGGATAAGTCCATATCCCAGATAACAAAAATGTCCGTAGCCAAGGTTCTTAAATTCTTTGAAGAGATAAAACTTAAAGGAAATGAAGCCCTCATCGCCTCGGGTATCCTAAAAGAGATAAAGGAAAGGCTTGGTTTTATGGTCAATGTGGGACTTGACTATCTTACCTTAGACAGAGCTTCCAGGACACTTTCTGGAGGGGAGTCTCAGAGGATCCGCCTTGCAACTCAGGTAGGATCAGGACTTGTAGGTGTTCTTTACATCTTGGATGAACCCAGTATAGGGCTCCATCAAAGAGACAATAAAAAGCTTATATCAACCCTAATAAGATTAAGGGATCTCGGAAATACCATACTGGTTGTAGAACATGACGAGACCACCATCAAATCAGCAGACTATGTAATAGACATGGGGCCCGGTGCTGGGGAGCACGGCGGCAGAATAGTGGCAATGGGGACACCAGAAGATATAATGGCCGAGGAAAAATCCCTCACAGGTCTGTACCTCTCCCATAAAATGGAGATACCGATTCCAAATAAGAGGAGGAAGCAGAACGGAACATACTTAACCATAAAAGGAGCTGGACAGAACAACCTTAAGGGTATAGATGTAAAAATCCCTCTAAAAGTCTTTACATGTATTACCGGAGTATCAGGCTCAGGCAAATCCTCCCTTGTAACCGACACCCTCTACCCTGCCCTTTGCAAAAAATTCTACCGATCGAAGGTAAAACCCGGGATCCACGACGATCTAGAAGGAGTAGAATACATAGACAAGGTAATAGAGATAGACCAGTCCCCGATAGGCAGGACGCCTAGGTCGAATCCTGCGACATATACCGGGGTCTTTACTCCAATAAGAGAGCTATTTGCCAAAACCCCTGAGTCCAGGAAGCGCGGCTATAAGCCAGGCAGATTCAGCTTCAACGTCAAGGGCGGCAGATGCGAGGCCTGCAATGGAGACGGCATCATAAAGATAGAGATGCACTTTCTGCCAGATGTGTATGTACCATGCGAAGTGTGCAAGAGTAAAAGATACGGCAGAGAGACCCTTCAGGTGAAGTATAAAGGAAAGAATATCTCCGATGTTCTGGAGATGACTGTAGAAGAAGCATTGGAGTTTTTCAAAGACATTCCTACCATAAAAAACAGATTACAGACGCTAAGCGATGTCGGGCTTGGTTATATCAAGCTTGGACAACCCGCCACAACCCTCTCAGGGGGAGAGGCCCAGAGGGTGAAACTCTCAACTGAACTTAGCAAACGCAGTACCGGAAAGACCCTCTACATCCTGGATGAACCCACTACAGGCCTCCACTTTGCTGATATTCAAAAACTGCTAGATGTCCTGTCAAGACTGACCGACGCCGGTAACACTGTGGTGGTTGTCGAACACAATCTAGATGTGATAAAGACGGCTGACCATATCATTGACTTGGGGCCGGAAGGTGGAGAGATGGGAGGGACTATCGTAGCTGAAGGTACTCCAGAAGAAATATCAAAGATGTCTCATTCTTATACAGGGATGTCCCTGAAAAAAGCCATAGGGGGATAACATTTTGTTGCAAAAAGGCGAGGTCAAGCCGCCGCCTGACTCTCCCGGCGTTTATTTGATGAAGGATAATGCCGGCAAGATCATCTACATAGGCAAGGCTTCGTCCCTTAAAAAACGTGTATCTTCCTACTTTAGCGGGTCCAGAACTTATGATGCCAAGACCAATGCGTTGAAAGAGAGGGCTTCAAAAATAGACTATATCATCACAGGCTCTGAAGAAGAGGCACTTCTTTTAGAGGCAACCCTAGTTAAGATCCACAAGCCGCGATTCAACATCATATTAAAGGATGACAAAAAATGGCTCTATATAGAGACCACCAACGAGAAATGCCCAAAGATCGTGCTTACAAGGGAAATAAAAAGGGACAATGGGAGATATTTCGGCCCCTAT
>JBHICB010000133.1:0-4015 GCA_046759365.1 Hydrothermarchaeales archaeon (SeqCode) | reverse complement strand
TGAAAAATCGGCAAATTTAAGGTTTCCCAAATAAACCTTTCGTTTTTTGGGCTTATCGGTTTTCAACCTTTCTTGCCATTGTGTTGTTAGTTTAATTATGTTGTGTGTATTTAATTCCTGTCATCTTCTTCAAAAAAAAGAGATTTTATAAAAATCATTATTCTTTTTTTGTTATTCTTTTTCTTTTTAATTTCATTAAATCAATTAAATCAAATATACACAAATCTGGCAACCTAAAGTAACCCTCCTAGATTTTTTTCTATTTTTTTCATCGTATATTTCATTTGTATTGGATTCAGTTCTTTTTCTTCCATCATAAAAAGACCCGGATCAGTTTATGGTTTCTCATGGAGGGAGACTATGAAACGAAAGATCCGATGCGCAAATCGCGACTGCAGGCGTCTTTTTATTCCAAACCCCCGTGTAAAGAAGCATCTATACTGTGACAAAGAGGATTGCCAGCGTGTCAGAAGAAGACGTTGGCAACGCCAAAAGATGAAAGATGATCCCCAATATCAATTGGATCAGCTAGAAAGTCAACAATGTTGGATAGAGCAAAACCCCGATTGCTGGCAACGATACAGGAATCAACACCCGGAATATGTAGAACGTAATCGGCTCTTACAGAAGCTGCGGGATCAAAAGCGTCGGTCTAAGAATCTTGCAAAGATGGACGCGTTAAGACAGGAATCTGATGTAAAAGCGGGGAGTTACTATCTTATTCCTGACACAGCGGATCTTGCAAAGATGGACGCGGAAAAGCATAATAAATATCTCCTGGTTCCAATTCTCTAGACAATTTTTTCAGGATGGGCTCGATGGACATTACAAGTTTTTCTTGTTTTGGGGGATAAAGGAAATTAACCATGATTGAGAAAACCATTCTATGTCACAACCGGGCCCATAAGATCAACGGCAGCTTTGCTTTTATCGAGCATCTCTTCTTACAGGAAGGTTTCTGATCCAGCCTCGATCACCTTCATCTTCTCTACGACTCAAGGGTCAGGGCCAATGAAATCACTTCAATTTAACCTCGACTACTTCAACCAAAATAAAACCCTCGATAGCAGCCGGATCAAAGGAGCCGATCTAAGAATCTTGCAAAGATGGACTCGTTAAGACAGGAATCTGATTTAAAAACAGGGGGTTATCATCTAATTTTTGGCCAAAGGAAATCTTGCAAAGATGGACTCGTTAAAGTAGGGATATCTCATGATTCCAATCCGTTAGATAATTTTTACCCCATTCTTGCAAAGATGGACTCGATAGACTCTCTATGGTTTTTGCTTATCTTAAGGGATAAGGAGGTGAACCATGATTAATAAAACCATTATTTGTCCTGACAGGGTCCGTAAGATCAGTGGCAGCTTTGCCTTTATCGAGCATCGTTTCTTACGTGATGGCTTCTATGGCAGTCTCGATCACCATGAACTTTTGCTTTATCTGTTTCTGGTCATCGTAGGGGATCGAAACGGCATGTCCTTCTATAGCTACGATAAAATCTGCACTCTCCTTAGGGTTTCTGTCGATGAGTACATTCTGGCAAGAAACTCTCTGATCGAAAACGACCTCATCGCCTTTGATGGTAAGTTTTTTCAAGTCTTGTCCCTTCCAGAAAAAGTCCTTAAACACTCCTGCCCTCCTCTGAGAACCCAGGGGGAAATGGAAAAACATGATCCTGCCACTATCCATCAACGCATTGTTCATTCTTTAGGAGGAATAAATGATTGATAAAAGAATTATGCATCCTATGGATTGGAGAAAAAAATGGCCCTGGAAAAACGGATTACTCACAAATGAAACACCCGTAGATAAAGACTTAGAAAAGGCTATCCGGGATTACATTCAATGGCTGATATCTGAAGGATATACTCTTTCAACCTGCGCGATCTATGACAGGATGTTGAACCACTTTCGCCTTTTTATAAATCGGAAGAACATTGCATGGGACAAGATTTTTATTCTAAATACTGTTAAAGACTTCCAGAAAGAGAATAACTTAAAGTATGGGCCGGTAGTTAGAGGACTTTCAAGGTACCTTTTTCAGCAAGGAAGGATACAGCAATCTATCGAGAAGGAAATTCAAAAGTTACCACAAATCTATGAGCAATACCTGTCCTCTTATGCAAATAGTGGCCAGGTTCAGCCTGTCCAGAGTAGGCGTAGCAGAAGCGTACTTTCTGCATTCAATGATTACTTGGAGAGATCAAAAATCAATCTTTCCAGCATACGGATTGAACAGATAGATGATTTTTTATCAAAATTTAATGCCCCTCTTGCTCCCGGTTCACGCCGAATCTACCGCTCTTATCTTAGAGGATTCTTAAGGTACCTACACCGGGAGCGAGGGATAATCAACAGGGATCTTGCTTCACTGGTGGTAGGTCCTCCTGTATACGCCCAGTCCAAACCACCCAAGTTCCTACGTCCAAAAGAATTGCAAGAATTGTTTGCCAACATTGATCTTAATTCATCCAAAGATCTTAGATCTTATCTCATGCTTGACTTGGCCTACACTTTGGGCCTCCGACCTAAAGAGATAAGCTTGATCACTCTGGATGATATCTCCTTTACTAAACGCGAAATTACACTTAAGGAACGAAAAAGTCACAACCCCATCAAGCTTCCTTTGCCCGAACATACCATCAAAATCATTGCCGCTTACCTGGTTTGTGTCAGAGCAAAAAGTAAACAACGCAACCTCTTTTTAAGCCTAAAAGCTCCCTATGGGCCGATCAGCCCCGGGGTCGTCATTTATTGTATTAAAATGTGTATGCGTAAGGCAAACCTACCATCAACAGCCTATTGGCTCAGACACACCTATGCTCAAAACCTCCTGGTGGATGGTGCATCAATCTTTGAAATCAAAGAAATGATGGGGCACGATAGAATCGAGTCCACCAAAGGTTATCTTTATATCCGCATCAACCTCATGCGAAAGGTCCTCTTCGATGAAGAACTTTGAAAGCTTTATGGCACCGCAACTAGAAAAGTATGTCCATTATCGGCTAAACCTGGGCTATGCATTAAATGGGCTAAGATGGTGTCTTTTAGCCTTTGATAAATATCTTCAAGAACAAAATTCCGATTGGGATTTATTGGTACCCTCTTTCTTTCTTGATCTAAGAGAAAAGATAGATAAGAAACCACAGTCAGTTAATAAAATCCTTTCAACCATAGGAAACCTCTTTCAATATTTTGTGCGCCTGAACATATACCAAGACAATCCCCTGAAAGATATTCCACCATTGCCCGAAGGATATTTTATCCCTTTTGTCTTTTCTCCTGTTGAAATCGAACAATTGTTACAGGCGATTTGCAATAAGTTACGAAGGAGCGAAAAGTATTATTTAACAGATCTGGGACAATATATGGCAATCCTGCTAATGGCCCGGTGTGGCTTGAGAATATCAGAACCTCTGCGCTTATTGCGCACGCATTATCGATACGATGAGGGAACCATTTACATCGAGAAAACCAAGTTTAGAAAAGATAGATTGATCCCGGTTCCTAAAGCCGCGATGATGGAAATAGAAAATTATTTATCAGTTCGAAAATCCCTTTGTCCCGATGATCAGAACCCCTACCTTTTAGCCGGGAAAAAACAAAAGGGGTTAAAAGATTATCAAGTTCGTAACTCCTTCCACAAGGCAGCCAAAAATATTGGTCCTTACAGAGCAAAGCAGATTATAGGCGATATGACTTTCGGTTCACCCATCCCTCATAGCCTTCGTCATTCGTTCGCAATAAACACCTTAAAGCGCATAAAAGATCAAGGACAATCCCCCCAGCGTGCTTTACCTGTGCTAGCCGCTTATATGGGACATCGTAAATATCACTATACTGCCGCCTATCTCAAAGTAGCAGATGCCAAACACCGTGCGGGATTAATCGAGTTTGCAAAATCTCAACTGGATCCAATATGAAGCTTTCACCGTGTATCCATCAATTTTTCGGTAGATACCTTCCCCACATAAAAGGGGTGAGCAATAATACCATCAAAGCTTACCGTGAT
>JBHICB010000132.1:0-4024 GCA_046759365.1 Hydrothermarchaeales archaeon (SeqCode) | reverse complement strand
AAAAAGCAGTAAAATAACCGCTATATTGGTGATTCTATGCTTCTCAAGATTTAAAATAAACGCAGACATCCTGATGGCAACATCAAGTTTCCATTTTTACACAAAAGGATCTAACTTGCGGTGTCTTTTACAAACTCACTGTAAAGCAAGAATTTTGGAATACTATCCACACCTACATTAATACCATCAACCTCAAAAGACTCCTCCACACCATCGGTTAAAAGAATAGCCTTTTTAACACCAAATCTTTTGCAAAACTTTATCAAACCTTTAAGATCACCCCTATCAATACTATCCGTCCATTTAACCTCAACAGGGACAGTCACTCCATCACGAAGTATAAAATCCACCTCATAGCCACCACGTCTCCAATAATATACAGCGTCAAGCTCACCCCTGATCAAGGTCTCCATAATCCTGCCCTCATCCTTGGAAAAAGAAAGCGAAGGATGGACAGGATAAGCCTTCCTATTCTTCCTGCTCGTTGCAAGGAAGCTCCCTCTAAGATTCTTCAAAGATTTGATCAAAAAAGATAGCTCAAGGAAGGTGAGTGCCTTTCTAACTGTTTTTCTATCTCTCCCTAAATCCCTAGAAAAAGAAGCTACATTTATTATTGCTCCAGGATTTTCTGATACAAATTGCATAAGAATCCTCAAAAGCTCGGTGTCACTTATGTTAAAGCTTTCAGGTATATCTCTAAAAATTATTCGCTCCACAACAAGCTCCTTTATGTATTCCTGAGACTCCCTCTCCCCCATCGCTACAGTCTGAGGAAAACCCCTTAACAAAAACTTCCTTAAAAGGATCTTTATCCTCTTCTCATGAATATAAAACTCAGACTCTAAAGGGATCTTCTCACCACTAAACTCTAGGAATTCCACAAAGCTTAGGGGTTTCAGATGGAAAAATCTCGCCCTGCCTGCTAGGCTTTCCCTGGATTCCCTCATCAGGTTTAAGCTCGCAGAGCCGGAAACGGTGATCTTTACCGCAGGATTAAGGTCATAAAGCACTTTTATTCTGTTTGCCCAGTCACCAAGCTTGTGAATCTCATCAAAAAATAGATAGATTTTACCCTCCCTTATTCTTTTCCCGAGCACTTTTTCTTCGTATTGGTCTATGATCTTTTTCAGGTCCTCTTTTTCTATATCAAAAGAAAAGTAGAATATATTTTTAGGGTCAACGCCTAGGCTGAGGAGATGGTCTATAAGCTGATACATTAAGGTTGTTTTCCCGACCCTTCTCAACCCAACAACAGCATCGATGGTCCTCTGGTCAAGATTTTCTTTAAGAGTTGTAAAAAGGTCCCTTTTCACCTTTTTCTTAAATTCTTCTTTAACACCGCCTGTCTCCCACCAAGGATTAAACTCAAATATGTTCATAGTGGTATTCAAATACTCTAATATTTAAATTTTTTGGGCATCTGAATATCCCAATCATTTAATGAATATGCTGTCTCAGATTATCAACTACAACAACATCATGACCGTCTTTTAAAAGCTCCTCTGCTAAACAAACCCTATAAAACCCGCTCCACCGAATGCAAAAATATTCTTTGAAGACATTTAAAATCACTCTAGTTGACAAGTTTTTCTAAACGCCCTATTTTTACTTTTCCACACTTCTATGTCAAGGTCTATGTAACCATGGGGATGTTCCCTCTACACCGATGTTCAAGATAATCGGGCCACCTGTAAGATTTAAAACAGTCTTCGACCAATTCAAGGATGATTTCACAAAACCAAGTCATAAGTCTATGACACAGCTTGCTGGGGCCGTGATCGGTATGGACAAGAACAGGACCGTAAGGAGGCTGCACAGGATGCTGTCCAAGAAAGAGAGAAAATCCCGGACAGCCTACGAGTACTTCTTCAACGAGGCCCGGTGGGACGAGGACGAGGTAGCCCAGCGCAAGGCAGATCTCTTCTTCGAGGCATCGAAAGTTGAGAAGGGGGACAGGCTCTTTCTTATCATAGACGACACATACCAGGAGAAGAAAGGGGATAAGACCCAGGGCGTTGGCAGGTTCTATGACCATTCAAAGAACAGGTGGATAGAGGGGAACTGCTTTGTCACATCCGCCCTCCAGGCGGGAGAGGTATACATCCTCCACAAAGCCAAGATGTACCTGAAGGAGGAGTCAGCAGAAGAGATGGGGGAGTCCTTCAGGACCAAGATAGATATCGCCTATGAAGATATCGTCAAACCCCTCGCCGTCCCAGAGGGCGTCATGCTCTATGTGATCCATGATTCCTGGTGGTACAAGAAAGAGTTTATAATGGGGGCTCGGGACTCGGGTCATCATATCGTCTGCCGCCTCAAAAGCGACAAGAAGGTTTTCTGGGATGGGAGAGAGATCAGTGTCAAAGAGTTCGCATCAGAGCTTTCAGGTCAGTATCAGAGGGTGGAAATAAAGGTCCGGGGGAAGCAGAAGGAATATCTTGCAGCTGAATGCGTGGTGGGGCTTGAAGGCGTCGGTGAGGTGAGGGCGGTCGTCTCCAAGACCGGTGAGGATTCTGTTCCCAAGTTCTATATGACTACCGATCTTGAGCTGACTCTGGAGGGGGTGCTGGAGATCTATGAGAACAGGTGGAACATAGAGACGGCCCACAGGGAGGGGAACCAGAAGTTCGGCTTCAAGGACTACATGATAAGGGAGAAGAGGGCTATTGAGCGCTTCATGCAGCTCACGTTCATGGCCTGGGCGGTCATCGTTATAGCCAAGCTGAGGGGAGATGGAGACATTCACAGAGTGATAGGGGATCTGAATCTTGGAGGGATCCTTGAAGAGACGCAGGTGGAGATGATGGTGGAGACGTATCTGCACTATAGGACGATTCTGACCGACATATCCTTGAGCAAAGAGGAAAAAGCAGAGAGGCTCATCGATCTCTTCATGGAGTAGCCCCGCTGCTCCTCTGTTTTGCTGATTTTTTGGCTCTATCACAGATAGATGGGGCCAAGAAGAACCATATAGACAAGTAACATGCCAGGTTCTGATGGAAAAAGCTCTGTCACCTGAAGCGAAGTTATGTTTTTATAACCGAAGAAAGAGAAAAGTTGTCAACTAGAGTAAAATCAATTATTATCCAAGATTACAGGATTATAAATCCTTTCCAAAAAAGGCATTTTAGAGAACAAAGACCGCCAACAACACCAAAACCAACATTGTACTATATAGCCATCAGTCTGTATTAAGCCAAGTTGATATGTATTCCGGCTAAAAGGAGAAAACAAAAACTGATCCGCCTTCGCATACCCGGCCTCTTGCAACTCCTAAACACCTGCCACAAATATTTAAACGTTAGAGTTACAAATACAATAACAATAAAGAGTGCTTAAAATGAAAGGAAAATTCAATGTGGTAATAGAAAAGGACGAGGACGGATATTATATTGCAAGCGTACCTTCTCTGCCTGGATGCCATACACAAGCAAAGGCCCTGGATGAGCTGATGAAAAGGATAAAAGAAGCCATCGAACTCTACCTAGAAGTCGAAGAAGAAGCAGCAGATTTTAAAACAGAGTTTGTAGGGGTCCAGGTAGTTGAAGCTTAAGCCCCTCCCTCCGAATAAAGTGATAAAAACTCTGGAGAAGATGGGCTTTCAAAAAGTCAGGCAGAAAGGTAGCCACATCTTCATGAGGCACCCAGATGGAAGAACCACTCTAATACCTGTTTATAGGGGAGAAGACATCGGAAAGGGCCTATTGAGGAAAATCATAAGAGATGTGAAGGCAAAAAGAGGGGAATTTTTAAAGTTAGCTGAAGAGGTTTAAATTCAACTTCCATGAGATTTGCTTAAAAAAACTCAACTAAATTAAAACCTAAAAAAACGGCTCTATTGGTTACCAATACCTTCTTTAAAGACAGTTGAAATCATTTAAAAAAATCATCATCCAAGATTATAAATCCTTTCTAAAAGGCATGTTTTAAAGACTAAAAGACCTCATCTGGGGGTGCAGGCATATTACAGAATGCAGGATGAAAGAAAAATGCCTACCACCTAAGGAGTTAAATTTTTGCGGCG
>JBHICB010000131.1:0-4129 GCA_046759365.1 Hydrothermarchaeales archaeon (SeqCode) | reverse complement strand
CCATCGAACAAGCCTTTTATGTTCTCCGTTTCGCAGCCTTGATAGGGCACGGGGTTGTAATTCTCGATCCCGGCCACATCTAGAAACCGCTGCATCACCAGGCGGGGCAGCCCCATGGCAGCACAAATCCCTACGTTCAGAACCCGATCTTGTGCGTTGGCCCACTTTACGAAACCGGCGAGGTCTTTGGCAGGATGGTTTGCTTTGACTACCAGTGTGAAGGGGTTGACCTGGTAAAGGATGATCGGCTCGAAATCATGTCGCGAAAATCCGATGTCAGGGTTAAAGATCGGCCGCATGACTTGATTTGCTACCCAGGCGTTCATAATGGTGTATCCATCGGGTTTGGCTTGTTTGGTAAAGAGCGATGTTTTTGTGCCTCCGCCACCGACTAGGTTCTGAATGACGATCGGCTGACCAAAATCTTTCTGCGCCAGTTCGGCTATTATTCGCGCCCCAACATCACCTGCACTACCGGCCGGCCACGGTTCAACGATGGTCAGGGGCTTTTCCGGGTATTTTGCCCAAACGCCAGGTATGGACGCAATGAACAAGAGGATAGTTCCAAAATTAACCACCGTGCCAAGATTTCTGATTTTAAAACGCATCGTTGTTACCTCCTTTCAAAATGATTTGATGATAGGAAATTGCTTTTTGAATCTGCAGAATCTTTAACACAGGAATCAGGAAGATGTCAACCTTTTTTTCTATTTTTGATCTGAGATTGATATTTACCGATTAGGAGAGTAATTTTAGAAGCCGACCGTGCCTGCGGCAGGCAGGTGAAACGGTAGGAGGTAAGGGTTGAAAAAATAATAAAATGATATTTTTTATTCTTGATTGTATCAGATATTTTCTAAAAAGTAGCTAAAATATTATCGCAAATAAGATAAAACAATTGATATTATAATAAATATGATGAATTAATATTGTTGACAAAATAAATTTAATTTGATACAATCCAGAAAATATAACCTAAATTTTCTGGATTGTATCAAAATGAAAAATACAAATGCTTCCACTGAATTATTGTTAACATACTTAATTAATAACAAAATTGCTACCATTGAGGAGCTAAAGACTATCCTAAAAAGCCAATCAAGAATGACAACTTTTCGAAGATTGTCTGAATTAGGCCATATTTCGAGCTGTTCTCACAGTGGGAAATACTACTCCCTTAAAAGAATAGCAAGATATAACAAATATGGATTATGGCTCTTTAATTCAGTTTTATTTTCAAAGTATGGTACACTAAAGAACACCTTAGAAATATTGATTTCTAACTCATCAAAAGGTTACACAGCATCAGAACTGAATATAATTATTAAGGGTAAGGCTGATGATGTATTATTGGAACTTATAAAATCCAAGACCGTCAATAGAAAGAAAATATCAGGAGTTTATGTTTATTTCTCAAGAGAACCCAATTCCGAAAGTAGGCAAGAGTTAACCAGAAATGACAGCATACAGTATCATGACAATTTGAAGATGCGCCCTAAAATTTTAATAAATGAGCTAAAAGCAGCATTGATTATTTTTCTCAGCACTTTAAATGAAAAGCAAAGACGTCTCTATGCTGGCTTCGAATCTTTGAAAGTGGGTCATGGCGGCGATAGACAGATTGCAGAACTACTCGATATAGATCAACGTACAGTTGCCAAAGGTAAGCGAGAACTTCTTAGTGGAGAAGTTGATGTTGATACTAATCGAAAAAAAGGTGGAGGCAGAAAGCAGATTAAAAAAAAATTCCAAATGTGATTAAAAAAATCGAAAAGTTGATGGAATATGAAACTGCTGGCGACCCAATGAGTGATTTAAAATGGACAAGAAAGACGACTCAGAAAATTGCTGATGAGCTGGCCTCAATCGATATAATCGTAAGTAATACTACAGTTGGAAAAATATTAAAAAGTTTAAAATTTTCGTTAAAAACTAATGTTAAAGCTATTTCAAATGGAGGCAAACAACTCACCAAAAAAGAAAGGGAAGCTCGTAACAACCAATTTGATTACATCAATAAAATGCTTCATAAATTTGCTAAAATGAATAAGCCTACAATTAGTGTAGATAATAAAAAGAAAGAACCAATTGGTAACTTTAAAAACCCAGGAACAAGATATAAACGTGAGGGCGATTTGACAAATGATCATGACTTTTTGACATATGCGTTGGGGATAGCTGCGCTGTATGGTGTTTATGACCAACAAAAAAATATAGGTTTTGTATCAATAGGAATGTTCCTTAAAGAAGAAAAGCAAATAATATCCGGTGACACCCCAGAGTTTGCTGTTGAATCTATCGAAAGATGGTGGATAAATGAAGGTATTCAAACATATCAAAATACTGATGAACTATTAATATTAGCAGATGCTGGAGGAAGTAATGGTTATAGGCCCTATATGTGGAAGGTTAAGCTTCAAGAAATAGTTTGCGATAAATATAAATTTATAGTAACTGTATGCCATTATCCTCCAGGGGCTTCAAAGTGGAATGTAATAGAGCATCGTCTATTTAGCGAAATTAGCAAGAACTGGAGGGGAACACCTTTAATAGACTATGAAACGGTTTATAAATATATTTTAAGAACAAAAACAAAGACTGGCCTGAGGGTCAATGCGGAATTAGTTGATAAAATATACGAAAAAGGCCTGAAAGCTTCAGAAAAGGATTTAGAGAATCTAAATATTCAGCGACATAAAGTGAATCCTTCATGGAACTATACTCTTTACCCTAACTAACAAGAAAAAAATTACAAATTATTTATTTTTCAACCCTAAGTCCACTTCATAGCGAGCTCTATCTACTTGCTTTTGACGAATCCGGTCTGCTTCATCTACCCGATTCTCCAACTCCTGTTGTACAGCCAATGCCACATCAAGGGCTACAGGATTCATCGCTTTCACCACAAGGGTACCCACCGCCTCATCGATACCGTCCCCCGCAATACTTTGACATCTTGCCTCTGCCAGATTATCCCCCCACCCCTTGCAGGCATACTCAGGCCTCAGACGACCTCGCGTTTTTCGGTAACGCACACTCATCCGCTTGCCGCAAACACCACAGAGCACCAAACCCTGAAGAAGGGCCAATCCCTCTCGTGGAGCAGATCTTCTGTGCTCAGCTCGGGTTCGACTATTGGCCTTCAGCCGCTTCTCATTCTCTTCATATTCTTCCCACGAAATATATCCCTCATGGGCATCTTTTATCAGCGCATGCCACTCATCCTGAGCAAGATCTTTGACAATGGCTCCGCCTTGGGCATCCCTTTTCTTCTGGGTCCTTCGCCCATACACGTATGCTCCTGAGTAGCGTGGGTTGTGCAGGATATGGTTCACACGGCTTACTTTCAAACTTGTCCACACGAGCTCTGCCTTGCGTGGCCCATGGTGCATCCGGTTAGGAAACTTAAGCCCTTGTTCACGAAAAACTTTGACTGTCTTAAAAACCGTGCCCACTCGCCGAAAGGTCGCAAAAAGATGTCTAAGACTCTCTTGCACCTGTTTGTCCGGATCGAGGACAACCCGTCCATAGGGATCGTAGACATAGCCCACAGGGAGCCTCAGTTTTAACTCTCCACGGCTTGCCTTGTTCAACATACCTCCTATAAGGCGCGCTCGGATGGCGTACAGTTCAGCTTCGCTGATGGTGCCTTTGAGGCCCAAAAGCAAGCGATCATTGAAATGCGACGGATCGTAGACCCCCTCCTCATCCAGGATAAGCGTATCAGTCACAGCACAAATCTCCAAAAGTCGATGCCAGTCGCTACAGTTGCGGGCCAGCCGGGAGACCTCCAGACTCAGTACGATTCCTGCACGACCCACCCCAACTTCACTCACCAACCTCTGGAATCCTTGACGCTCTCCCCATGCCCCTGACAGCCCAAGGTCCTCATCGATGACCTCGATCCTTTCCCTGGGCCAACCCAGGGCCACTGCTCGCTGCCGAAGGGCGTATTGGCGCTTGGTGCTCTCCTGGTTATCCACAAGCTGCCGCAAACTCGATTGACGAACGTAAAGATAGGCTTTATGTTTTAGATGTTCGACATTGACCTTTTGTTGGGCAAGATCTATCATAACTGAACCTCCTTTAGTTTTTCCAAAGACATAGTCGCCAGAATACTTACGGCCTC
>JBHICB010000130.1:0-4157 GCA_046759365.1 Hydrothermarchaeales archaeon (SeqCode) | reverse complement strand
CAAGGCCTTCTCTTCTTTGCTTATATAGCCATCTTTTGATGCTTCCTTTAACATCCCTTCATACGCTAGTAAGTCTTTAATCATCTCTGTCCATTATCTTCTCTGTAGTTATGATAAATAACCTTTTTGTTGTAATTAAAGAAAAAATAGAAATCAAGCCATTCTCATTTTTTTTCAAAAACGATTCAAGAATACCTTTTTATTATGCCAGCAAACGCGTTTCGAACCTTTTCGATCTCTTCATCACTTAAACCATATATGGAGAGTTTTATATGCTTGCTCAAGCCTTTATGAACCCCAACAATGCCTTCTTTTAACATATCTTCTGCCAAAAAGAAGCCTTTTCGCTTATGATTCTTTGATATCTCCCAAAAAGCAGGCGTCTCAAAGTGTAGCAGGTGATGGTTATGCGGCCTTTCTCCTAACAACATGATATCACCTAGGTCTTCCAGCTCATCCACGAACTTCTCTGTCTTCTTCACCTCATCGGCCCAATTTTTTACACGGTTCTTTACATACGGAAAAGAAAATATCGCACTTATGATGGGCAAAGCCCCAATACTGCACCCGAATAAATTCGGGATCTTTTTCCCGAAACCCCTGCCTGTCCAGTCAGGCTTTTCCTGCGACGTCATGAATGTCTTCTTACTCCACTCGTAGGTGGTTACAAGGAAACCCAACGGCCCTATCGATGCCATGGACTTATGGGCGGAAAGGGTCAGAAAATCGGCATTCATCTCTTTCAAGTTAATTGGCATTACGCCTCCAGTGTAAGCGGCGTTTACCAAGTAGGGGATCTCATATTCCTGACAAATCTTTCCTATCTCTGAAACCGGGGCTAAATTACCATAGTAAGGATCGGCGTGTGTAGCCATGACCAAAGCAGGCTTTCCATGTTCTTTTAAAACATCCTCGATCTTGTCGATGTAGCTATCGGCAGTGACTTTGTATTCTGGATAGCCGGTATGGGGCGGCTCCACAACCTTGAGATTGCACATCTCTGCTGCGATGTTAGTGGAATAGTGACTGTTGGGGTCTGCTATGACCATTCCTCCGCCACCTTCCTCCTTGATAGACTCTGATACAGTCCTCATAACAGCATATTGTGCTGATCTGCAGCCAAATGTGTGCTCGGCAACATCGCCTCCAAAAAATTTTGCAACATCACCGAGAAACGGTTTTACTGGTGGTTTGGTGATGAGGCTGGATCTACCTTCGATACAATCAAAACAAAGATCATAGCCGACCTCCATCCACCCCTCTTCATAAAGTCTTTTCTGAACATCTTTTGGGACAATCCCCCCGCGCATCAAAGGGTTTATTATGATCTTGTCCTTGTACCTATACAGGGTCATGCATCCACCTTGCCCACAACATCTTCCAGCAGCTCGTTTAAGCCTTTCCCTGTATTAAGCTCAACTCCAATCTCATCAAGCCTAACAACAACCGAGACATCGGTCCAATTGCCTCTTGTAGATTTTACAAACGGTGGCTTAACTCTGGCATCGCCTTTGATGGGGAGATGGACAGTCATATAACTCAACTTGCCCTGAAAGTCTTTATTAAGATAGACTCTGACATTCTTGCCATTTACCTTACCGAAGAAGTAATCCGTGCCCTTTTCGAAACCCAGCTTCTTAAAGGTGGTAATAACCCTCGGAGAGATGTCAGTAACCTGACAACCGCAGAGGGCGCTTCCAGTGCCGCAGCTCTTTTCAAGCGCTTCAGCACGTACTTCTAGGTTTTTGAAAGTTTCAGGAAGGGCTCCAAAGATAACTTCGCTGTCTGCATACCCTGCGAACATCCTGGAACCTCGGCATAACAACGAAAGATTCGGCTTCTTCTCCATGTATGGCTTTGCTGTCGCTTCGCCGCACACAGCAAGACTGCCTGCAAAATGTGCATCTATCCCATCCATAAGGGTTGCAACATCCATCCCTTGCTTGGCTGTGAGGATAATAAGTAGCACATCTGGATCGGCGATATTCTCAGTAGGACCCACCATAACTGCTTTTGTCTCTGCAGGCATTATTCTGGGCTGGACATCGACATAAACAGGTTCCTCAAAACCTAGGGTAACTTCGGCGTTGGGGCAGCTGATATCTTCATGGTAAGCAACAAAAGCTTTTCCCTTGCCTGCCTCCCTTACAAGTTGACAAAACCTCATCCTTTTTTTGGGCCTCTCGAAAGGGGGTTTTGGCTCCACCTTCTCTTTGAGGATCTTTACCCCTATAACGTTGTATTTGTTCCCTAAATAGGCGCGGAGTCCGTCGTACATGATATCACTACTCTAATCTTCAACTGCGGGTGCCCTTAAAAGAAGTTCAAATTCGTTTCCACCCACATTCTTGACTTCTAAGACCTCATATCCAATCCTTTCGTCCCTTAGACTTCTTGGTATATTCTCGGCGGCTGGCGGATGATCCAAAAGTACTTTCAAAAGACCTCCACCATCATAGGCTAATTCCTCAAGCTTTATCTTAGTATAAACAAATGTATCTGGGCATATTTCTCCATGTAAATCTAAAACTTCTGGTTCTTCACTCATCAGATCCGCTCCTTGTCTCACAGACCTCTGCAACAGGCTTTGGGATGAATTTGTCACCGCATGCTGTGCAGTCCAATCTTCTCCTAAGAGTGATCACGTCAAAGCTTCCTATATCTATATTAATGACTAAAAGCCGATTCTTAAAAGAGATGGGAAGCCCTGCTAGATGTCTTATAGCTTCCATGGACTGAATAGAGCCTACAAGACCAGTCATGGCTCCGATAACTCCTGCCTCACGGCATGTAGGCACACTCCCTGCTGGAGGCGCCTCAGGAAATGCACACCTAAAGCATGCTGTCTCTTTTGGGATGATGCTTGTTACCCTCCCTTCGTACATCAATACCGCTCCATGAAACAGAGGGATTTCATTTACCATGCATGCATCGTTGACTGCATATCTTACAGGGAAGTTGTCAGTGCCATCAACTACAGCATCATATCCTTTTAACAGATCGAAGGCGTTGTCATAGGTTATCATCTCGTTTATGCCAGTGACTTCTATCTCAGGGTTAATTGCATTTAATTTTTCAGCAGCTACTTCAGCCTTTATCTTGCCTGTATCCTCGGGTGTATATAGGAACTGCCTGTTCAGGTTGGTAATGTCTGCTCTGTCCATATCTATTAGATCGATCTTTCCAACTCCTGATAAAGCCAGATAGGTGGATACAGGGCATCCCAGCCCTCCTGCTCCAGTGACAGCTACCTTTGCGTTTTTCAGTCTATTCTGCTCCCTTGCGCCTAGATCGGGAAGGACGAGCTGTCTACTGTACCTTTTTATCTCGTTTAATGAGAGAGTCATTATTTCACATCCGCTTGTCTGTGGTTCAAAAGCGTTGGGTAATAATACCATCTATAGCTTTAATTGAACGTTTTCTATTTGCTGTGTTTTAATTGTCTTTACGTTTAAAAATATTCCTCGTATTTATATTTTTTGTATAAATTTATTACTATTAGTAATAACAAGTAATGTTTTCCATTATAGGTGAAATCGGCCGGTCAAGCCTTAAATTAAGCATAAGTTCTTTATATCCCCCATATTACAATTTGAGGTATTATGGAATTTGACGAGATAATAAATCTGGAAAGAAAATACATTGCACAGACCTACGGTAGACAGCCCATTGCCTTAGTTGAAGGCAGAGGAGCCGTAGTAAAAGACTCAGAAGGAAAGGAATACATTGACTGTTTTGCTGGACTTGCAGTCCTCAATGTCGGCCATTCCCATCCAAAGGTGGTTGCTGCAATATCCAATCAAGCAAAAAAGATCATGCATACTTCCAACATTTATCACATTATACCTCAGGTGGAGCTTGCAGAACTTTTATTTCAGGTCTCCAACGGTTACAAATCTTTTTTTTGCAACAGCGGAGCCGAGGCCAATGAGGCTGCCATAAAGCTTGTTAGAAAATACACGGGAAAAAGCGAGATCATAGCTGCAAAGGATTCCTTTCACGGCAGGACCATACTTACTTTAAGCGCCACAGGACAGGAGAAATACAAGAAAGGTTTTGAACCTCTCTGCAAAGAGTTCAAGCACGTTAAATTTGGCAAAGCTGAAGAGATCAAGGATGCTGTTAACTCCAACACAGCAGCGGTCTTTCTTGAGCCG
>JBHICB010000129.1:0-4166 GCA_046759365.1 Hydrothermarchaeales archaeon (SeqCode) | reverse complement strand
GAATAGTCGAAAAGAGGTTCTGGCTCGCGTGCTTCCCTCTTTTTTTGAAGCTTCCAAGACCTTGTCATCTTGGATGAAACACTTTACCTTTCCTCCAAACTTCGCAAGTAAACGTGTGTTTATGCCTGCCTTTACCATATTCACGTCTGTTATGATGTCCCTTCCTGCTTTTGCGGCCCTAACCCCTGTTTCTATGGCAGGCCCTTTGAAAACGACAAGGTCTTTAAACTCAAAATCAGCGGTGGTATGAATCACTCTCTTTACAATCTCTTTCTCTGGGGAGTTTATGCCATTTAGCCTCTCTTCGATTATTTTGAAACTCTCTTCTTCAATCTCTTTAGCTGCAGGACTCATTTTAGAACCTCTAAAGCCCGATCCAAGACCACGTCTGCTAGGCGATCATCTGCACCGATATGGTTTGCATATAGGATTTCCACGTCTTCTGGCACTTCAACTCTATCGTATCCAAACGCGGGTGTTTCGCCCTCTTTTAGGCCTAAAAGGACCGGTATATCTTCTCTGACATGTAACCCTGGAAGGAGAAAGAGGGGTACGATTATGATTTTTTTTACACCGTTCTTTACAAATCGGTTTACTGCTTCGATTAGTGTTGGTCTGCCGTGTTTCATGTATCCTACTTGGACCTCGTATTCAGACTTTTCGCTGGTCTTTTTCGCAATCTCCTCATAGATGCCCCTGCTCTCCTTTGTACTGCTGCCGTGGCCTACTATGACGATCCCCATCTTCACCTCAAAACCTCCACTAGAACACAATTAATTTTTCTCCCAATTTTAAGATTGTTTTCGTCTATCTTTTTGACAACATGATCTGCCATCTTGCCGCTTGCAAGGATGGCTACATCCATACCCCTCAAGGCTGCGGAAATGCTTGCGTGGACCACATCCACATCGTAGTTGCATGAAAGTCCTGTCTTTCTCAAGGCTACCTTTGCCGCTGTGCCCATGGCACCGATCCTTTTCGGGTTTATCTCATCAATCTCATCTTTTAGCTTGGGTAAATCCAGGGCCCTTGTACCTCCATGAGTCATACTGGGAATCTTGAGTACAGATATCCTTCCAAAACCAGGATTTTTGATTCCTCCATGGGGAGTTATTAAGATGATGTCATCCCCTTTTCTTCCTGGGTACACGGCATTACCAAGGACGGTGGCTTTCGGGTGTGATGGGGAGACTGCAAAGATCACTCCATCTTTTAATAACAGTCCCATCCTCTCTGCTGGGGATACGTCTTTGTCAGCTATGGCATATCTAATGGAAACATCACTTTCCACGTTGTCAACAAGATCCAGGACCGTCAATGGGACATCTATGCCCGTATCTTTCTTGGAAACTATTCCTCTGGCCTCGAAATCCCTAAAAGCCCTAACTGTTGTCGGCATCTTAAGACCTGCATTTTTTACCAATTCCTCATCGTCGAATATCCTCTGAGGAGAACCGCTGTCGAGGATCTCTCCTTTGTGAAGCACAAACACCTTTTCTGCCCATTCTGCCATCACATCCATGGAATGGCTGGAGATTATGAGGGTAGTATCGTACTCCCTGTTCAGTTCGTCTAGGATCGTAATCATATCCTCCAATCCCCGGGGGTCTAGATTCGAGGTGGGTTCGTCCAACACTAGGATCTCTGAATCCATGGCCAAGACTCCTGCGATTGCTGCCCGGCGCTTCTGCCCTTGACTTAGATTGTGGGGGGGTTTGTCCTTCAGGTTGTAGATATCAAGCATCTGCATCGTTTCCTCGACTCTTCTTGAAATCTCCTCTTCCGACAAACCGAGATTTCTGGGTCCAAAGGCTATGTCTTGAGATACGGTGGGGGCGAACAATTGATCATCTGGGTCCTGGAAAACCAGACCTATCTTCTGTCTTATTCTCTCAAGATTCGATTTAGTGACCTCTTCCCCATTAACAAAGACCTTTCCGTGTGTCGGTTTGTATAGCCCATTCAAACAGTAAAATAACGTGCTCTTTCCTGCCCCGTTGGCTCCTAATATCGCCACCCGCTCTCCTTTTTGGGCTAAGAAATTGACTCCGTTAAGGGCGTTTGTACCATCAGGAAACGTGTAATGCAGGTCTAAAGTCTCGATGCATTTCATACATACCATCCCAATTTATCGCTGATAAAAAGAAAAAGAAAAAAAATGGCACTCGCAGTTCCTATAGCCAGATCCCTTTTAGGCAGCTTTCCGTTAATGGATGAATAAAATTTGGAGTCTACGGAATATCCTCTGGATCGCATGGCAAGGTAGGAGTTTTCTGCTCTTTTCGAGGACTTTAAGATCAGAACCCCCCCAAGGATGCCGTAGTTTTTAATCCTCTCTTTATAGGACAAGTGTTTAGAGAAACCGAGCCTGGAGACCATGGATGCAGATATCTTACGGCTCTCCTCAGCTAGTACAAAGATATACCTCATTATAAGAGCTGTAAGGTCTATCATCAGTTTCGGGACCTTAAGCCACGACAATGAGTCCAATATAGAGACAATAGGGGTTACTAATGTTAGAAGATTCAAAAGCGATGCCGCTGCTAGAACCCGATGGAATACAAGCATTCCAAAGGATATACCCTCGTTGTACACAGGCAAAGAGAGAATCCCGATATTAAGCACGTATTGGGTCTTTGTTCCGTATGTAAAAGGCTGTACCACAGCAATAAAGGCCCCAAAGACGAGGGGAAATGCCATTCTTTCAAGATACATCTTCATGGGTATTTTGGATGACAAAGCCAAGAACAGGCATGCGGCAGTTATAAGAAAGGTAATGGACCAGCTTTTTAACAATACAGATGTGAATATGCCGATGACGGCAATGACCACCTTGACCCTCGCATCCAATTTGAATAACGCCTTTTCCTCGGTGTTGGAAAGAGCGTCTATTTGCATTAAATCCTCAATACAATGCTGAATGCCAACCATCTTTTACCGTCCTTTTACTCTAAGAAGAATCCGCCTTCCTAAAAGAAAGCCAAGGAAAAATCCAGAAGAAGTGCCCAATCCGTTAATCACATCAGTAGATAGAAGCCACCAGACCATATCTATTCCATCCTTTGTTGAAGATCGATGTCGTTATTTTCCCCGGGATGATAAAAGGACCCTTCTACAAGATCGGTCCAGTAATAGCCAAAGACTATGCCAGCAAAAAGACCTGCGAGAGTGAAGGCTATGTTCTCGCCGATTTCGCTTAAAACCACAGGGGTTATAGGCTCATATCCCCCTGCAGTTGCTGCCATATCTTCCACCAGTGCATCTGTGCCCCCCAAATCCCCTTTCGCTGACCCAAAATATGCACCCAGAGTGATGATCACCACAGTACCAAACCAGAGCAATAAAATAATTTTAGTGACCTTATTCAACTGCCATCTCCCCCTTAGGAGTATCTTTGAACTTTGTCAGAATATCGGACCTCCTTGTCGCAAGATATTGAACCATTCCAGCTGTAAATCCCAGTTCCAGAAAGGCTAGAGGGATCTGTGTGGGCGCAAAACCCAGCATAAAGACCTTCCACATCGTAAGGACGGATTTTGTTCCGGCAAAATTTAGTGCCAATACCAATGCGGTTGCAACATAGGTGAAGAGATTGCCTACAAATCCTGCCATGCCAGCAGCTACAGGTAATGAGAAGGAAGCTTTTTTAAACATCTTATAAGTCATAAGCCCTGAAAATGTTCCTATTATCCCCATTGACACGGTATTTGCGCCTAAAGTTGTAAGCCCTCCGTGGGCCAGAAACATGTGAAACATAATGGCGATTGTGCTTAGGACCACTGTTGGAAACCCGCCCACAAGGATAGCAGACATGGGGGTACCTATAGGGTGGGAGCTGGATCCGGATACCGGGACAGGAAAATGCCACACTGATATTATAAATACTGCGGCTCCCATGACTGCCAGCATCGGCATGTAAGAGTCGTCTTTTTTTGCCCTCTTTTTTATCATCTTCAGACCTATTGCAAGAAATATAAAGGCAATTAGGTACCAAACTACGATCCATTTTAGAGATAAAATTCCATCAGAAATATGCATAGCAATTCATGGGTGGATAGACTATCCACCTTTTTATAATTTGTTATAAGGATGGGCTTTGCTATTTTAGTCCATTTTGCTATTAAAGTCTGGATTCTGCTATTAAAGTCGGCTAAATAGGGAAATTA
>JBHICB010000128.1:0-4189 GCA_046759365.1 Hydrothermarchaeales archaeon (SeqCode) | reverse complement strand
ACGACGGAAAGGAGCATGTTTTAAATACCTTGGCTTAAAAAAGTTGAGTTGACACGATATTTCATATTATTACAATAGAGGGCTTGATTACAGAGACTCAGGAGAGTATTACAAGGCGATAGCAGATTATGACTATGTCATTTCACTTGAACCAGATCATGCTGACGCATATTTTCAGAGAGGGTATGCATACGGTAAGCTAAAACGTTTCTCCGAGTCTATATCAGACTATTCCAAGTACATTGAACTAGAACCAAATTATGCTAATGTATATTACAATAGAGCGAATACTTACGATAATATGGGGGAGTACTCAAAGGCCATATCAGACTACACCAAGGCTATAGAGATCGACCCAAATTATGCTAATGTATATTACAATAGAGCGAATACTTACGATAATATGGGGGAGTACTCAAAGGCCGTATCAGACTATACCAAATTTATTCAACTTGAACCAAATGATGCTGATGCGTATCACTATAGGGGACTTTCTTATGAATCGTTGGGGGAAACTGAGAAGGCCTGGAATGACCATCAAATGGCGGCAGACATAGATCCAACAAGTTATACACCTCCCCCGCCTATAACAGAACCTCCACCACCACCAATGTTTGACGCAATTGATTTGCTACCGGTATCAATTTCGGGATATTCTACAGAAATGCGGGAAAAAGGTTTTATGACCAAAACAGATTTGGATGAGATGGATTTAGACTATTGCAGAGAGACAAATGCATTGGCATCCTATATAAACATTGAAAACGAGAACATGGAAGTTTTTGTGCTTGCGTTTGAATGTGATTCAAAGGATGATGCAGAGTCTGATGCATTTGGTTTTTACTGGGATATGGAGGATGAGAAAGGTATAGAATTTATGGAAACAACCCTTGAGGATAACGTTTATGGTCAATGGGCCTTGAATCCAGAGGGAGACGATTCTGGGGCTACTTTTGTTTGGAATCACAAGAATTTTCTAATGATTGCATATGTATGGGCTGAGGACGGAGTGGAGGCATTTGATGCTGGAAGGCATATTGCAAACAGTATTATTCTTCAATCGCCTGTAAAAACACCTCCCCCACCAAACATAGACGCAATTGACGTTCTACCGACATCTATTTCAGGATATTCTACAGAAAAACTAGATGAAGATGTTTTGACCGAAACAGAATTGGAAGATTTGTGGCATTGTGGACAGACATCTGCAGAGGGAGTCTATCAAAACATTGGAAACGAGAATATTGCTGGTAGGTTGGTCGTTATAGAATGTGATTCGGAGGAAGACGCAGAGGATGATGCATTAACTATACAATGGATTTATGAGGATGAGGAAGGTATCGATTTTATGGAATTTCCCCTTGAGAAAAACATTAATGCTGAATGGGGCTTGACTACGGAGGGAGAAGTTAATGTGGCTATTTTCATTTGGAATCAGAACAATTATATAATGATTGCAATGGGGGCAACTGAGGGAGGGGAGGACGCATTTGATGTTGGAAAGTATATTGCAAACAGTGCTATTCTTCAATCGCCATTGTAGTGTTATAGACTTTAATAATGTTACTCTTTTCCCACTTTTTCATAATCCAGAAGCTCTTTTATTCTTATCCACTTTATGTCTTCGATAGGGACATTTTCCTCCCTGTAAAGGGGCGCATATTCGACACTCCCTTCCTTTACATTTGATTCTATTTCTATAGAAAGAGGAAACTTTGTCATAGTGCCTTGAAGAAGTAGCAAGTCTATAAGTTTGGTATAGAAATTTCTAAGCTTTTCCATGCTCCCGATTGCACCTATCCCTGAGCTTGTGAGAAGCACATCCATCTGCTTTGATGTGATTAAGGTTATATCTCCCAAGAAGAGCTTTCCAAAAAAGAGCAATGGTCTATGTAGAAGTGGCACGGAATGAGGATCTTTGGTTTTGTAGACTTTGGATTCGGCATCAATTAATCTTATAGTATTCTCTATGATCATTGCTTCATCTCTGAAGTGTACGATCTCAAAAAATTCGTCTTTAATATCTTTAGAGATAAGATGGCCCCATATCTCAGATACCATTCCCAAAATGATGAGGAAGTAGATGATGATCCAGTTGAATATCAATATCACTCCCTTACCCAAGGCGAGCATGAAGAGATTCAAGAGCTCTTTTGATTTCAGGTCATATCTTTTTGAGAACATCTGCAATCCCTCAACAAAATCATTTGTTTTTATAGGTCTGTATGCATATCTCTCTTCAAATTCATCAGAGGCTAAGTAGAGAAATCCTAATACCAAAGGTAAAAAGACGATCAAGATGCTTCGAAAGCTTATTATCAGTACCTCTCGTGTTGCGTACTCAGCATATTCACTTAATCCAGGGATTTTATTAGAATAAGGGATCACTGGGGCGAAAAGAGTAAGGAACCAGAAGAGACTTAAAGCAAGGCTATTTTTTACAAGGAGATCATATTTCTGCCGCGTCTTAAAGGAGAGCTCAATGAGTTTTAAGAGATTGAGAAAACTGCCCATAATACCAACTTAAAACTTAGTCCCGCAATAGGGACACAGAGCAAAGTCTTTTTCTACTTCTTTCCCACACTTGGGGCAGAGATTAGGTTCAAACTTGTCTCCGCAGTAGGGACAAAGCGAAAAGTTAGGTGAGATTGTCTTACCGCATGACGGACAGTTTAAAGGCTGCCCATCAGGAAGCTGTGTTGATACAGGCGGTTCTTTAGGGGCTTGCTCAACACCAGTAACTACCTTAACGTCTTGAGACCTGCTAGTTTTCAAAGCATCTTTATATGCCTGTGTCTCGTACTTTTTAGCAAGTATGTCGGGACTGCCCCCGGCAATCTCCAACTCCCTCATTCTAGCAGCATCAATACCCAACCTTGCCATTTCTGCCATCCTTTCCTTTTCCAGCGCAAAGTCGCCCTTCTTCTTTCCCAACTCTATTTCATGAAGCTTAGAAGACTCGAGAGCCTTTTTAATGTCCTCTGGGATATTTATCCCCTGTATTTCAAGACGCTTGTAGTCAAAGCCTCTGCTCTTGAAGAGTTCTTCAAGCTTCCCCCTTACAACGGATAGTAAAACATCCCTTTCAAGATAAATCTCTTTTATACCAAGAGAGGCAAGTTCCGATCTAATAACGCCCTGGATATTATCTAACAAGTCCTCCCTTAAATCATGCTTCACATATCTCAGCTTCGGACCCAGAACATGGGCAAAGAACAATTTGGAGTCTTCCACCTGAAGCTCTATGGTCCCAAAAGCTCCAACCCTCACATTGTCTTTTGACATGGTCTCAGGAAGACCCCACTTTAACTGGAAGGGCATAAGAGACACATAGATCAGATAGGCCTTGGTCATGGAAGAAAGTTTAGAGGCGGTATGCGTTCCCGGGCCAAACTCCTGAAATATCTTACCGTCTCTAATAAAAAGTGCCCTCTCATATTCCCTTACCAAAAAATTCGGGATCTTTCCAAGATCAACCTTCTTTGCAAGCTCGTCCTCTCCCCAGTCTATCTCCTGCGCCCTAATCGGCAACTTTACCACCTCTTTAAGATATCCCCAACCTTCGCCATGTCACGAAGGTACTGGGTTTTTGTATCATAATTAGGCTTCTTTTCAACCCACTGGGTAATCAAAGCCCAAGCCTCCTCCATCTCATCTTTTCTCATCTCATATCTTCCCGTAAGCGTCCAATCCCACTTCTCCTCCAAGTCCAAAAGCTTCTTATAGACATTCTTAGCCGGGGCAAGCTCATCATCGTCCTGAAAGACCCACTGAGTCCGACTGTCCAGCGATTCCACAGACCTTCTTACAGCATCCTTCATCTCACGTATCACGTTCCTTACAGCGGCGGCCTTCTTACGCCGCTTATTCCTCTCATTCAAGGCATAAGCTATGATACCTGTTGCGAATATTCCAATAATTATGATATATTTTGACTGCTCCGGAGAAAAGCCAAAAAAGCCAAGTAATTTAACTAAGCTATTATAGATAGCTGATAATATTTCATTTATTGTTTCGGAGGCGGTCATTAAACGTCCCTCACATCAAAGTAGTCAACGTCTTTTTCAATGTCTTCAACTCCACTTAAAATGTCCTTCCTCCTCTCAAAGTCCTTTCGCAGAATCTCTGCCTCCCTTTGAAGACCTAGAATACCTTTAAGGATGTTCTCTGGATCAGATAGGCCCCTATC
>JBHICB010000127.1:0-4190 GCA_046759365.1 Hydrothermarchaeales archaeon (SeqCode) | reverse complement strand
TGAACAGAAAAAAAGGCACAGTGATAGCCAATGTCTCATGTTCAATGATAGTGGAGGAAGAAATAGAAAAATTGGGGGGCAAAGTGACCAGAGTTAGAGTCGGCGATGTCTTTGTCTGCGAGGCCATAAAGGAACACAACGCCATATTTGCTATGGAGACATCCGCACATCTTTTCATGCCAGAATATTATATCTTTGATGACCCAATCCTCGCAACCTTACTACTCTCTAAGATACTTGCCAAGACTGAGAAAACTCTCTCAACCATGGTAGATAAGATACCCAGTTATCCCTACCAAGAAAGGAATTTCAGCTGTAAAGACGAGATCAAATTCAAGGTCATGGAAGAGATCGTCAAAAGCTTCAAAAAGAAAGGTCAAAGTATTGACCTCATCGATGGGGCAAAGGTAAATTTCCCTGATGGCTGGGTGCTGTTGAGGCCTTCAAATACTTCTCCTCTGATAAGGGCGGCAGCCGAGGCAAAGAACAAGAAAAGGCTTAATGAGTTTATGGACATCGTGAAAGAAGAGTTCGAGGCAGCGTTAAAAAAAGTTTAGAGCGAGATGAAAAGGTCCCATGAAGATGGACAAGGATAATCTGGCCATATTACTCCAGAACAAAGGAGCTGTTGTAGGCGCAGTTTGGGCAGAGCTCTCCATAATAGGATATGCCATTCTATATCCGCAATTCGGGGGATATTACACTTCTCTTTTCTACAAGTTGTTATTCCTATTCGTTTTGATTCTAGACAAAGTCGAAAGCGCGATAAATCCAAATTTTTCGTTTACCTATGCCCTCGTATATACATACAGAGCCAACGCCATCGTTTTCATATTCATAGTAGGGATTGGGGGAGTAGCCGGTGGGTTCATTGGAGCAGGTGTCGAGTATATTACTGAGAAAGCAGTAGGCTATGTTTCCGAACACCAAGAGCCAGGCATTAAAAAGGCAAAAGGTATTATTTTAAAGGTCCAAGAGAAAGTAGGGAATATTATAAAAAAAACGTTAAGAGCATATTCTGAAGGTATCATAAAAGAAATGGTGTATAGTGCACTTTATGTTTTTCCAATTTGATAACCTTTAATATGAAAAACGACAGATGGTTAATCTCTCAGTAATACTGAGTTGATAACATGAAGGCAGTCATACTTGCAGCAGGAAGAGGAACCAGGCTTGAGCCTGTCACCTCAGATTTGTCAAAATGTATGCTACCGCTAGTTGGAAAGCCCATCTTAGAGCACATTCTAAATTCGGTCAAGGACGTTGGAATAGAAGAGGCAATAATCATCGTGGGGTATATGAAGGAAAAGATAAAAGACCACTTCGGCGATGGCTCAAACCTAGGCCTTAATTTAGAATATATAGATCAAGTGGAGATGGAAGGAACCGCTCATGCAATAGGCTTAGCAAATGTTGACACTGACTTCTTGGTTCTAAACGGGGATACGTTAATATCGTCTGCAGACATCAACAATATTGTTAAAAACCATGAAACCGCGGCCACAATAGGGGTAAGAAAGGTAGAAGATCCATCAAATTATGGCGTAGTTGAGATCGACAATGGAAAGGTTAAGGCAATAGTGGAAAAGCCCAAAGAATTCGTTTCTAACCTTGCAAATGCTGGAATCTATGTTTTCTCACCAAAGATCTTCAACGCCATAAAGCGGACGAAAAAATCCGAGAGAGGAGAATACGAAATAACCTCGTCTATCGAGATTTTGATCAAAGAAGGAGAAGCGATAAAGGGAGTCGAGCTTTTGGGGAGATGGTCTGACATAGGAAATCCATGGAACTATCTGGATTCCAATCAAGAAATATTAAAAGAGATGGACACTAGGATTGTGGGTATTGTAGAAGAGAAGGTGACTTTGAAAGGAACTTTAATCTTGGGTAAAAACTCAGTGGTTAAATCAGGAACATATATAGAAGGACCTGTCTATATTGGAGAAAACACAACAGTAGGCCCCAATGCATTCTTACGCAGCTTCACGTCTATTGGCAATAACTGCAGGGTCGGGAATGCAGTCGAGCTTAAGAATTCCATAATAAACGACAACACAAATGTGCCCCACCTTTCTTATGTAGGGGACTCCATTATAGGGAAGAACTGCAACTTCGGAGCTGGTACCCTTGTAGGAAATCTACGGCTGGACGAGAGGAGTGTCAAGATGAGGATAAAAGATGAACTCACAGATACAGGTAGGAGAAAGATGGGCTGTGTTGTTGGGGACAACGTCAAGACCGGGCTAAATGTTATGATTAACTCAGGTAGGAAGATAGGGAGCAACAGCATGATAGGACCCGGCATTGTGGTCTATCAAGATGTGCCACCTGACTCCTTTATTGTCAAAAAGCAAGAGATAGAGATGAGGTAGATTGGACGAGCTTAGAAAAAAATTTCCCAATCTCATAAAGGAATCGGAGGGGGAGGGTCTGTCAATAAAAGGCGTCAGGTTAGATGCCAAGGAATCTGCAGAAGATACCGACTCAAAAGACTCCGGCCCATCGATAATAGATTTTTTGAGAAGGTGCAACAATGAAGATGAGGCTTTAGAGATTATCGCTTATATGGAATCCAGAAAAGAGATAGATGAAAACTATGCAAAGAAACTGAGAGCTCAGTTACTTACGGGAGGGATAAGAAGTTTCGGTTCAAAGAAAGAGCCTGGATACTACGGAAGGGTTGGACGTAGCTAAACCTAGTCTTCGATTACTTTTTTAAAGCATAAGAAAGGAATTGATTAGATCGAGGCAGGGAATCAGATGGAGATCGGAGTTGTTGGTAAACCGAATGTAGGAAAGTCCACTTTTTTCAACGCCTCTACCCAGGGGCATGCAGAGGTCGCATCTTACCCTTTTACAACTGTCGATGCAAACAAAGCCATGGGATATGTCAGGACAACCTGTGTATGCCAAGAATTCGGGGTAAAATGCCGTCCAAAAAACTCCTTATGTATAGAAGGTTACAGGTTCATACCCGTGGAGATGATCGATGTCGCCGGCTTGGTACCAAAAGCCCACGAAGGCAGAGGTCTTGGGAACAAATTCCTGGACGAACTGAGGCAGGCAGAAGTCCTGATACATGTAGTTGATGCCTCTGGAGGCACCGACGAAGAAGGCAATATAGTCAAGATGGGTTCCCATGATCCTTCAGAGGATATAAGATTCTTGGAAAATGAGATAGAGCTGTGGTTCATGGACATATTCAAGAGGAGCTGGAACAAGATCACAAGGAAGGTAGAAACAGAGAAGATGGACTTTGCAAAGTACTTCCAGAAGATGTTTGTAGGCATAGGAATAAGCGAAGGCACTGTACTAAAAGCCCTTCGAGAAGCAGTGGTAGATCCGAAAAATCCTTCCAAGTGGAGTGATGAAGAGCTCCTCGCGTTTTCAAAATCTTTAAGGAGAGCATCAAAAAGGATCATTATTGCTGCCAACAAGACAGATATAAAAATAGCAGAAAAAAATATAAAAAAGCTGAAGGAAGATTTTCCAGACCTAACTATCATCCCCGCAAGTTCAATGGCCGAGTTTGTACTTAAAAGACTTACAAACGAAGGAGCCATAAAATACATACCCGGCGACCCCAGTTTTGATATCTTGGATCAACAAAAGATCTCAGAAAAAGAGCACAAAGCCTTGGAGATGATCAAAAATCTCGTCTTTGACAGTTACGGTGATACGGGTGTGCAGCGGTGTATTGACAGCGCCATATTTAAAGTCTTGGAGAAGATCGTTGTCTATCCTGTCGAAGACGAAGGCAAACTCTCAGACAAAGACGGCAATATTCTGCCTGACGCTTACATAATGGACAAGGGCACAACGTCAAGGGATCTGGCTTACAAGATTCATACAGAGATAGGAGACAATTTTATAGGGGCGATAGACGTTAGGACCAGAAGAAAGGTAGGAAAGGACCACGAATTAAATAACTTAGACGTGATCAAGATTTTGACCAGGTGAAACGATGAAGATTTTAGTTTCGGACCCCATCCACGAAGAAGGAATCAAACTATTAAAAGAGGTAGCCGATGTCGAAGTGGCAACGGACCTTGAAAAAGAAGAATTATTAGATAAAATAAAAAATGCAGATGGCTTATTGGTCAGGAGTGCGACAAAGGTTACAGGGGAAGTGATAAATCACGCCAAAAACTTGAAGGTTATCGGTAGGGCTGGGGTGGGCGTAGATA
>JBHICB010000126.1:0-4205 GCA_046759365.1 Hydrothermarchaeales archaeon (SeqCode) | reverse complement strand
AAGATAGTCAAGGATTGGATGGAAAAAGAAGAATTACCTAGATAATGAATTATAATTGTACAAGATTCAAACCTACTGATTTCTGCTTTTTTAAAACGATAAACTTATTAGATATTATCCCTCATTTAGGAAACCATGGCAGATATGGTCCTCATCGTTTCATACTTCTCCTTTTTATTGGGTCTCGGGGTCATAGTCGCAAATCTTTTCAAGAAGTACAAGATTCCAGACGCCTTTATACTACTGTTGGTTGGTCTGGTCTGCGGGCCTACGATATGGAAGCACCCAGCAGTGGCCAGCTATATTCAGGTTACCATAGTAGATGTGGAGGCGATGTCGGCAGTGCCTGACTTCCTGAGGACCCTTGCCCTTGTTATTATAGTATTTACCGGCGCATTTAATCTCGATTTTAAGGAGCTTAAAAGGGTCTCTGATGTCTCCATCAACCTGGCATTTATATTGGTATTTTTGAATACTGTTTTTCTGGGATTAGCTGCAAAATTTATATTCAAGTTGGATCTGGTACCTGCACTCTTGATAGGCGCCATATTGAGCGGGACGGATGCAGGTGTAGTATTCACCTACGAGAAAGTCTTAAAGAAGAAAAAGAAAGCCCTATCTATACTTAAAGTCGAATCGATATTAAACAGCCCTCTTTCCGTACTGATACCCATCCTACTTTTAGATCTTTTGAGGATGGCTCCGGGTTCTATAATTGAACCTCTCCTTTACGTGTCTCAGTTCTGGCAGATGATCATTGGGGGCATTGGAAGTGGAGTTGTTCTGGGATTTGTGCTTAGCAAGATCCTCAACAAGATGCTAAAGGAGTACAAGCCCCTCCTAATATTTTCGATGGCACTATTAACGTATGCATTCACAGAGCTTGTCCATGGTTCTGGGATGCTTGCCGTGGCCGTGGCCGGTTTTATCATAGGCAATCTGGTATTTCCTCACAAAGACACTGTCAGAGAATTCCACGACGAGTTTTCGGAGATGCTAAGGATTTCCGTCTTCACTCTGATGGGTGCACAGATCGCCCTTAATTTGAACCCCTATCTGATCTTAGTTGAGTTCCTCTTTGCCCTTCTTGTCTTTTTCATCCGACCAATTTTTGTGATATTCTTGGCAAGAGACCTTAAAGAGGAGATGGATTACGAAAGCTTAAGCGTTGTCAAATTCCTCGCGCCAAGGGGAATCTCGGCCGCCGCAATGGCGCCCATCGCAGCAGGCGCGATAGCAACAGGAAACCAAGAGATTATGAATATTGTATTCACCGCCGTTTTCTTCACACTACTTTTCAACACCATAACTGTTAACTTGATAAACTCCGGTAAGATGGTGGCGTGGAAGGAGAGATATGAGTTGGCCAAAGTCCCTGTGGGAAATTTCTTCAGAGGGAAGTATGAGGATCTGAGGTCCGGAGAAAAAGAAGAGAAAATCACAGATGAGGAAGGGTATCTTTGAGCATTTTTTAGGGAAATTTTCCAAAAATTATGGTCTCGTTAGCTTAATAAGGGATTAAGAAGTTTCTTTTTGGCGGATCTATAAGGTGAGTCTTTGAAGTCGGAGGTAGAATATATTGACATCTGCCCTGAGTGCAACAGCACGAGTATTTCTAAAGACTATATGAGGGCGGAGGTGGTTTGTAATGACTGCGGTCTGGTCATAGATGAACGCATCGTCGATCTAGGTCCTGAATGGAGGGCATTCGACAGTGAACAAAAGAATAAAAGGAGCAGGACCGGTGCCCCTATGACTTATATGATCCATGACAAGGGCTTGTCAACTGTAATGGATTGGAAGAACAAAGACGCCCACGGGGGAGACATTCCAGTATCAAGTAGAGCCCAGCTCTACAGGATGCGGAAGTGGCAGAATCGGCTGCGGGTATCCAACGCACAAGAGAGAAATCTGATGGTTGCCTTGACAGAACTAAACAAGGTCTCCTCAAGGCTTAGTCTGCCAAAGAACATCACCGAAATAGCAGCGGTTATGTACAGAAAAGCGTTAGACAAGAAGCTAATTAGAGGAAGAAGCATTGAGGGAGTCGTTGCGGCTGTTATCTACGCTGCGTGCAGACAATGCAATGTTCCAAGAACCCTAGACGAGATCGCGCAGGCCTCGAATATGAACAGAAAAGACATAGGCCGCGTCTACAGGTTTATTGCCAGAGAAGTAGGCATCAATCTCAATCCAACTACTCCCATGGACTATGTCCCAAGGTTCAGATCAGAACTTAAGCTTCCCTTTGAGGTCCAATACAAAGCCATTGAGCTTTTAAAGTCTGCCATAGAAGCCCAATTGACATCTGGAAAAGGTCCTACAGGGGTGTCTGCTGCCGCCATTTACATTGCCAGCATCTTGCTAGGCGAGAGGGTGACCCAGAAAGAGGTGGCAGATGTTGCAGGCGTGACAGAAGTTACTATAAGAAACAGATACAAAGAGCTTGCAGAAAAGCTTGAGATCGAGATCGCTCTTTAAGCTAGAACGGCTTAAGGACTATTATTATTAGTATTATTACTCCTAATACGATCATGATGTTTGTAAGCTGGAGGCCTAGGTAGAAATAGCGGAAGAGTTTCTCCCTCTCCTCTGGATCTTTCATCTTGCTTTCAAACCAATCCTCTATCATGACTCTACACCTAATGTGAACATATATTGCGTTGTTGTGGGGAGCTCTCTTCTTAACTTCCTTATATCTGGGCGATAGATGAAGATTTCGTCTTTTTCGTATTTCAAGTTCAATATTTTGGCTATTACTTGGCAGTTGAACCTACCTGTAATCCTTGCAGTGCCAGATCCGAAGCGTTCCGAACTCAGTTCTATATATATGGGGAGTCTCAGATTTATATGCTCGCTTCTGGGAAGAATCATTGCAAGTTTCTCAAGCTCTGCTTTCTTTAATAAGTGTCTGCTTCCATCCCTTAGTAAAATCCCTGGCTTATCTTCCCTCAAAAGCTCTTCTAGGCTCCTTCTCTCTTTAGCCAGGTGCCTGTTGATGAGCTGTACTTCTTTTCGTATAAAAGATATGTCCCTATTCTCCATATTTACTCCCAAGTAGATAAAGGCGACATCATCTGGAAGAACTTAATTAAAAGAATGAAAAATGGGTTGACTGGAAAAATATTGTCCGAATAAAAAAGAGATGGAATAAGCCCTCAGGCTTATCCAAATAGTGCTCCTAGCCCAGCCATAGCCTCTTCTTCGCTTGCCTCTTCCTCCTCCTCTTCCTTCTTCTTCTCTTCTGCTTCAGCTGCTGGTTCTGCTGCTGTTGTCTCAGCAGGTGCTGTTGCGGCTGGTGCTGCTGTAGGTACGGCTGCTGCCTGGCTTATGGCCTCATCAATATCTACATCCTCTAAGGCAGCGACTAGTGCCTTTGCCCTGGCTTCGTCAGCTTTTATGCCTGGGGCTTTTAGTACCTTAACGAGATTCTGTTCCGTTATCTCTTTTCCAGCACTATGGAGTAACATTGCAGCATAAACATATTCCATCGTTTCACCTCCGATGCTCGGTTTTATTTATTCAGTTAACATCTGTAATTATTACTTTTTCTTGGTCTTCTTTGCTCCTTTCTTAGCCGGCTTTTTGGCCTTCTTTTTCTTTGACACTTTTTTTGCAGGTTTCTCTTTGGCTTTTTTTGCTACTTCTTTCTTCTGTTTTTTGGTCTTCTTCTCTGTCTCTTTTTTCTTGGCAGGTTTTGGTTTTGAGACTTTTGTCTTTTCAGCTGGCTTTTTCTTGGGTTTTTCTGCCTTCTTTTTCTCAGGCTCTACTTTCGCGGGTTTCTCCTTAGGCTTCTTTGCCTTGACTTCAGCCTTTTTTACCTTGATCTCTTCCAATTTCTTCTCTACTGAATCACCGATAGTTAAATCCACAGCCAACGCCTGCGACTGTGCTTTTGTGAGCAATATTTTAATGACATCTGGTTCGAAAATGGTCGCATTTATTGCGAGGTTTCTCGCCTCACTGGCAGCTTTTGCTATAGCGGCCCTTGCAGTGGCCTTGGTTATATAGCCAGAGTTCAACGACAGATTGAATGCCTGCTGATATGCAGTTTGGATCTCAGACCTTACCTTGTCTTCGTCCACTGCAAGGATATCAGGAGTGTAGACAGTGCCGTCTTCATAGACAGCAAGCATGTCAAGGCCGACCTCCATCGGCTCTATCTCCAGTTTCACAAGTGCCAATGCCAACTTTTCATTTATCCT
>JBHICB010000125.1:0-4212 GCA_046759365.1 Hydrothermarchaeales archaeon (SeqCode) | reverse complement strand
GGCTTCGGATCCCCGCTCGGATGATTATGACAGAGTATAACACTCGCAGCTGATAGCTCCACTGCAGATCTAAATATCTCACGAGGATGCACAACATTCGCATTAAGCCCTCCAACACTCACTGTCTCTTCTCTTAAAACACCGTTTTTGGTATCAAGATAGATGGCGATAAATAGCTCTTTTTTAAGACCACTTACACGAGGATGTATTAGATGATAGACATCTTCTGAAGACTCTATAACATGCTTTTTCTCAACATCGAGGGCTTCAAGACGACGTGAAAGCTCAAAACAGGCAGCGATACGGCACGCCTTGTTATCACCCACTCCGTGGGTCCATTTAAGACGGGCAATGCTGGCTCTTGAAAGCTCTTTTAGGTTGTTATTTTTTAAGATCTTTTCAGAAAGCTGTACAGCGTTGTCCTCTTCATAGCCCTTGTCTATTATTATGGCCAAAAGTTCAGCGTTGCTTAAAGCAAAAGGACCAAGCTTTAAAAGCCTCTCACGAGGACGATCCTCTGCTGGGATGTCCTTTATTGTAAGGTTGTACCTGTATCCCAATTTAAAAAACCCTCCAAACTTGGATTTTTAAAAAAATAGATATTAATTGAAATATAAAAAAGCTTCCTAAAAAAAATCGCTTTCAAATAATATTTAAGAAGTTATATATACTTATATAACTAAAGAGGTGAAAACATGTCTACTGTCTTACATTATCCCCGACTCGATACCGTACTGATGGTTGAGAAATTCATAAACGAACACAGCGGAGAATATAAAAAGAAAAAGCTATGGCAGAGCCTGCCAAAAAAAGTGATGTACCAGACTTATTGCATAATCTTCGACTATCTTAAAGAATCTAACAAGATAGCAGTAGACAGAGAGGGACATATCTGCTGGATATGGAACCCGGAACTTGTAAAAAAAATACATGGCTTCACCGGAGCTAGCGTTTGAATGAAGTCCCATGCTAAGCTACTGCTTTATTAGGAAAGTACCGGTTTACATTATCTGACGTTTATCCCCTTTTTCTTCATCCTCTTTAAAAAATCGGGTTCAGACTCGGCCTCTCTCAAGGCCCGAATCTCCTTTGCTGCATCACCAACCTTTGGAGTGACAACCTCAAGAAATTTTACATACTCCAGAGGCGGGAGCTCCTTTTTCAAGATATCTATAGCCTTCTCGAAGATCCGTATCTTTTCAGGTTCTGCAGCCATTTTTAGAACCTCTCTATAAATTCTACAGGATTAACAACATCAATTCCAAACTTTTTAATCTCTACTCTTTTCTTTATAATTTCGTCATCAACAGTTATAAAATATTCTGCCTTAGCCTCAATTGCACATGCGATATGTACAGAATCCTTCACAGTCAGTCGGGTTTTATCCATAATTACTGAATAGATCTTTGGGATAAAGTCAATTTTACTGGCAAGAAATGTAGAAATAAATTTGAAAACTGCTTCTCTTTTATCTTTATCTGATGTCAACTCAATTTCATCATCGAGAAAAACCGATCCGACGATTTTAAGCCTGCCCAACTTAGACAAATAAAGGATTTTATAAAATGCCTTTTTCTCTTTTATTATCCTCTTAGAAGGTTCATCAAAAATCCTAAACCAAACATTGGTATCTAAGTAGACTCTCATCGATTCAGAATCTTTGGTAAAGAGATATATAATTTAGCATTTAGGATCCAATCAAAAGAGAACCAGGAACATTCACAATCCAAAATATGACTTACTAGTTCAATAAATAGATCTATTTTGAAAAAACAATGGACCCTAAGGGGATTCTTGGCAATATGCACTTTACGGTACATGCATACCCCCTAGGACTTACCCATCAATATTAAAGAGTGTTACTAACCAGTATAAAATTTTGGTGTAGAGAATAACCAAACCTATCTCTTTATAATAAAGATCAACACATCTTCTATAACATCATGGAAAGAAAACATCAAGAGAGGGACAAAGAAAAGAAAAAAGAATACGACAAAGACTACATCCTAGACACCATCTGGTCCTACATGAAGTCAAAGATTATAATGGCAGCAAACGAATACGACCTTTTTACCAATCTAAATGAAAGGCCGATGACAGCTGAAGAGTTGGCCGAAAAACTGAAAGCCCATCCCAAACAGTTGGGCCTTTTACTTGACGCTTTGGTATCAATTAAGGTGTTAGAAAAAGAAAACCAGAAATACAAAAATACAGAAGCTGGAGAAAGCTGTCTTGTAAAAGGCAAAAAAGGATACTCCGGGGACATGATAAAACACATAAACGACACATACCAGGGCTGGGGGAACTTAGAAAAACACATCTTCAAGGATATACCTCGGATAAAGAATTGGACTAAAAGATTTACCCTGGCCATGGACAACAGCGGCAGAGAAAAAGGCAGTGAGATGGCAGAAAGGATAGACCTTGAGGGTAGGAAAAAACTTCTGGATGTGGGAGGTGGATCAGGCGCGTACTCACTGGCTTTTTTAGGAAAAAATCAGGAACTTGAGGCTACCATATTAGATCTTCCGGAGACCATTGAAGTCACAGAGAAGCTTTTAAAAAATATTCCAAAGGGTAAGAGGATAAAAACACTGGGTCAAGACTATGAAGAAGAACTGCCAGAAGGATTCGACGTTGTATTGCTTTCAAACATCATACACTCAAACACAAGTGATGAGAACCAGAGGTTGGTAGAAAAATGCCACAGGGCATTAAACGAGAACGGAGTTATAATAATACATGACTATATCTTAAATGACGAAAAGACTGGCCCGGAGGAGGCAGCCATCTTCGCCTTACACATGCTTTTATACAGAAAAGAGGCAAGAACCTATAGCTGGAAAGAGATAGAGGAATGGCTAAAAGGAGCGGGATTTAAAGGCTTTGAAAGGATGGAGCTTGAGGAATCAAGGATTCTAACTGCAAAAAAATAAAAAAAAAGAACCGAATGTAAATGGTTTAGTCTCTTTGATGACAGATATATTAAGTCACATTTTTTCGATTTGTAAATACTATACAGATGTTAAATATTGTAAATATTTATATGATTGCAAATAAGAGGATCCCAGTAACAGAGAAGGTCTGGGAAGAACTCGCAAGGCTTAAAGGTGCAGGACAGAGCTACGACGACCTTTTAAAAGAGCTGATGGAGGAGCATAAAAAGGCGGTTCTTTTCCATGAGATGAAGGCCATAGAAGAAAAGGGCAACTTTGTAGAGTTGGAGTAGGGATGACCTACAAAGTCCTCATCGATACTGTGGCTCTCCATTACGTCAATAACCTGCCAGAGAAGAGTCAAAGGATCGTAAAAGAAAATCTTAAAAAACTCGGTGAATCTCCTTATCCGGGAACTGGAAGGGGAGATAAAGAGAAGCTGGTCTTTAAAGGAGAAATACTTTACAGGATGCATATTGGCAGGACATTTACCGCCTTTTACAAAATCTATGACAAAGAAAATGTAGTCAAAATCTTCAAAGTCATGACCATTGATAGCGCCCATAAAGACTATGGAAAACTATGATTTTAAAAAGTGGACATAAATCAGAACTGTAAAAAAAATCTTCTAAAAAATAAGGATAATTTCTAAACAGCCTCCATAGTAGACGGCGGCTTGGGCGTTATGTTATAGGTGACACTCACAACACCATGGACCTCATCTGTAATCCTGGCTGCTATCTTCTCTAACACATCATACGAAACCCGTGTAGGAGTAGCAACCCTGGCATCAACGCTCTCCCAGCACCTCACCTCAATCTGCTGGCCGAACTCCCTATTCCCGTCCCTCATTCCGGTTACGCGGTTCTTGTGCAAAATCGCCATATACTGGAAGGCAGAAGAATCAGACAGCTCCTCCTCAACAATCACAGTAGCAGCCCTCACAGTATCGACCTTTGAAGGAGTCACCTCACCGATTATACGGCCAGCGAGGGCAGGACCCAAGAAAGGCATCCGGTTGTAGACCTCCTCAGGAAGACCCACAGCCTCGGCGACCTTTCTAACACCGTCCTTTCTAAGCTGGATGAGCGGCTCCATGACATGATATCCAAACTCCTTTTTGGTATCGATGCCTATCTGCGAGAGGATGTTATGCTGTCTCTTGATACCAGCAACTGTTTCATCGACATCGGTTAGAATCGTACCGTACATAAGATACCTGGCACCGGTCTCCCTGACAAGCCTTCCAAAAACCACCCGATAAAAAGTACTGGTT
>JBHICB010000124.1:0-4246 GCA_046759365.1 Hydrothermarchaeales archaeon (SeqCode) | reverse complement strand
TGTGGATAAAATCGTGCTCAAATGCGAATGCGGCGGCGATGAGGTGAGGGTGCCTGATGTACTGGACGTATGGTTCGACTCTGGGGTCGCCGCATGGGCATCCCTGGGTTATCCGGGAGAAGAAGAGGAATTTAAAGATTGGTATCCTGTCGATTTTATAACCGAAGGGCATGACCAGACCAGAGGATGGTTTTATTCCCAGTTGGGTTGTGGCCTGATAGCGTTTGATCAGATACCCTATAAAAGGGTGCTCCAGCATGGCTTTACTCTCGATGAAAAAGGCAACAAGATGTCCAAATCCTTAGGAAACGTGGTTCAGCCAGAGGAGGTCATTGAAAAATATGGAGTTGAAGTCCTCCGTTTTTATGTCTTATGGGCAAACAAGCCTTGGGACGACTTGAGATTCAACTGGACTGAAGTAGAGGTCATAGACCGGATGTTTAACATATTTTGGAATGCCTATGTATTTGCTACAACATACATGGCCCTGGATAGGTTCGATCCAAAGAGTGTCCGGCTGGATATAGCTAAATATTACAAGCCTGAGGACGGATGGATAATGTCCAGACTGAACACCATGGTAAAAGAGGTGACAGAGGCGTTTGAATCACTCCATCTCTATTCGGCACCAAGGATTATTCACGACTTTATCCTGGAAGACTTGAGCAGGTGGTACATACCCCTTATAAGGTCCAGGACATGGGTGGAGAATGACGACCTTGAAAAGCTTACTGTCTATAATGTTTTGTATGGGGTTTTTACAACTCTTGCCACTATTTTGGCACCTATTTCTCCCTATTTGTCAGAGGAGATGCATAGGAATTTGACTGCAAGTTTTGGGGGTGAGGAGAGCGTCCATATGAAAAACTGGATAACCTCTGATGAAGAGATGATCGACGAACAACTTGAAATGGACATGCAGACTGCTAGGAAGATTATAGAGACCACAACCTCGGCGAGAGAAAAGAAAAGTTTGAAGAGAAGATGGCCCGTCTTGAGTATCACTTTTCATCCTAAAGATGACGCATCCAAAGCTGCGGCAGAAAATCTTAAAGCGCTGATAGAAAAGCAAGGCAACACCCACGAACTGACCATAATGCTGCCGACGGAAAAGTTCGAGGGACTTGAGATAACAGCAGAACCTGAGCTTAAAACTGTTGGACCGGAATTCAAAGGTGATGCCGGAGCAATCATGGACGCCATTAAATCCGCAGATGCTGATGAACTGAAAGAGAAGATAACAAACGGCTACGAACTCAATATAAATGGCAGGAAACTTACTATCTATCCAAAGCACGTAAGGTTCATCGAGAGAGTTTCTGACCGATATATATCCTCAGAGTTCGAATCTGGAACGGTGTACGTGGACACAGAGAAGACAAAAGACATCTTAGCGGAGGGGTATGCAAGAGAAGTAGTTCGGAGGGTCCAAGAGATGAGAAAGGAGATGGACTTGAATGTAGAGGCAGTTATAGACGTTGCTGTCAAGATAAAGGACGCTGAGGTTATAGAGCTTTTAAACAGCCGGATCGATTATATCTCTAACGAAACACGGGCAAAGTCTTTGAAAATATCAGATGATGTAAAGCAGAAAGGGTTTAAGAAAGAGTGGTTAATCGAGGGAAAGAAATTTACTATCTCTATCTCTAAAATTTCCTAATGACACCTTGGATGAAGTATGGTTCCATACCCCCAAACGTTATATGGAGTTAAATTTTTATCGTCAGCAGTGAGCGGTAATGGCCAAAACTATCTCCCAGGTTTTAAACCAGGCATATGAACCTTTCAATCGATATAGGTGGGCAAAGCATTTTAATAGACTTCATGATGGAATCCTAAAAACGGGCGATGTGCCACCGGCCTCCAGGGTTACTTTCGAGTTGACCATGAAATGCAACTTAAGCTGCCAGATGTGTTTTAGGGATAGATCCAACGACGAAGAGTTAAATTTGGAGGCAGTAGCCAAAGTTATTCAAAACCTGGGTAGCGCCGTCAAAGAGATAAGCCTTATAGGGGGGGAGATATTCTTAAGAAAAGACATATTTGATCTCTTGGACCTCTTAAAAAAAAATGGCTTAAAAGTTAATTTCCACACAAACGGCACCTTGATAGATGAGACCAGCATTGAAAGACTTTCAGGGTATGACAACTTCGGGAGAATAGGCTTTTCTATAGATGGAACAAAAGAGTTGCACAACCGTATAAGGGGCTCTGATACGGCCTTTGAGAAGACTATTAAAGGCATCAAACTAATGGCTGGGCTCTTTCCAACTGCCGTAAACAGCGTCATTGTAGGCGACAACGTCAAACAGCTTGAAGAGATCTTTTGCCTGCTTAATGAAAAGGGCGTTGTAGAGTATAGGGTGGAGCCCGAGATGTTCAGCTCCAGTGAGGAGGTAGAGGATTCCAGAAAGATCATCGGTGTCGAGAGGGACATAATAATCACACAAATAAAAGAAAATCTAACCTATGATTATTCCTTTGGGGAGTTTAGAAGGATCAAGGAGAGACTCAAAAAGCTTTCGTGGGAAAAGGGTATGAGATTCAATATAGCACCTCGGGTGGCGGATATAGACGACGAGGATTTTTACAAGGGTGATATTAGAGAAAAAAAGAAGCTTTTCTGCAAACATCTGTTGGTTCCGAGAATTAACCCACAGGGAAATCTCATCTTCTGTCATCTGATTAAAAAAGAGTTTGGCAACCTGGTTGATAATTCTTTAGAATATATATGGAACGGGGAAGAGATAAGGGAGTTTCGTAAAAGACTTTTAAAGAGCAATCTTTTGCCAATTTGCAAGCGATGTTGTAGGCTACGGAGCATTTGATAATCTTTTTTTACGGCAAATAGTGATGTAAAGCTTCATGCTGAAGGAGGAGGAGCAGTGGAAAGCGGAGGATAAGGAAGTTGCCATGATATATCTTAATATAGAAAGGGATTTTTTGAAAACCCACCTGGGCAAATGGATTGAGCCTTTCTACGATGACGTATATAATGAACCATCAGCGAAATTCTTCAAAGGGGTTGTCTTGGTCACCAAGGATTTCGTCAAGTTGGAGTATGTAGAGATAGATGATCTGTTAGATGATGCGGAAAAGATAAAGGTTGAAAAGAAGAAGTGACGGTTAAGTAGTAATTATTATTAAAGAGATCCAATGGCGCCAGCCATAATTAAGCCAATAGATTTTACTAAATAATGTGGGCTCTATTTTGGTCGGTATTCCAATCGCAGATTTTAGCGAAAAAAGACTGGTTTTAAAACATAACATTTATATAGGATATATTAAATTCTAGGTTACAATGAAATGCAAGAGGTATCCTCGTGCGTATGAGAGAGGGTGGTGACCAATGAGAGAAGTCCCATTAAAGGAATGCGTTCTATTATTTATTCTAACCGTGCTAGTTGTGCCTGCAGTGATGGCAGATGCTGATCCTGTGGAAGGGGATCCGGTGTTTGGCCCAACAGTCTTTCCAACAGTCTTTGAGACGAATAAGTGCTACGACTGCCACAGTGACTCCACAAAGGTGGAGGACATGTCTCCTGCTGAAAAATGGACAAAGAGCGTTCATGCAGAAAATGGTGTCGGTTGTGAAAGCTGCCATGCTGCATCTCTTCCGGCAGGCCGTCTTGAGGCCTCCGGTGCATTTGTAGGAAGCTACAGGGAGGATCACGTGGATCTCATACTTGAGCCCGGTGCAGAAGTTAAATCACCTTCTGCATTTCCAATAGAAGGGAAAACTGGTGAATACTCCTTTGTGGTAAGGGGAGGTCTTATAAAACAGCAATTGGTAGCTGTCTGCGCAAGGTGACATGGTCTGACTCCTATCACACCAGAGAGCCCGAAGAATGTATTTCAAGACTATATATCCAGCGTACACGGTCAGAGTGTGGTAGTAAAGGGCCTTGGAGATCCTGAAAAAGTTAGCGATTTTACAGGAGAAATTGAGGCAGCTGTATGTACTGACTGCCACGACGCTCACGAGTCCAAGTCAAAAGATGACCCAACATCTGAGACATATAAAGACAATGTACCCAAGCTATGCAGTATCGAAAACTGTCACGCTAGCGATGAGATTGCTGAAAAATATGGTATAGTAAACGCCCTTAAGGGCTTTGAAGGGACGGGTCACGGAAAGGCACTAAAATTCGGGATAGAGGGAGTTCCGAGCTGTCCGGATTGCCATGGCGTTAGTCACAAGATTCTTTCTCAAACCGACCCAGAATCCATGACCTACCCAGACAAC
>JBHICB010000123.1:0-4270 GCA_046759365.1 Hydrothermarchaeales archaeon (SeqCode) | reverse complement strand
CTTTTTGGTATCTCTTTTTCTAAAGGCTTCCAAGCTTTTCTCCTCTCTTCCATCTCTTTATCATCAACTATTAGATCCAATCTTCTGTTTTTAAGATCAATCTTTACTTTGTCTTTGTCCTTAACAAACGCAATAGGGCCGCCGAAATATGCCTCCGGTTCGATATGGCCTATGCATATCCCTTTTGTAGCTCCGGAGAACCTTCCATCTGTTATAAGAGCGATCTCTTTGTCTTTTCCAAGACCAGTAATTGCAGAGGTCGGATACAGCATCTCACGCATACCAGGCCCGCCCGCAGGCCCCTCGTATCTTATCACGATAACAAGGCCCTTCTCCAGTTTTTCGTTCTTTATGAAATCCGTAGCCTCCTCCTCGCTCTCGAAAACCCTAGCTGTGCCCTCGAAAGGATCTGGAACATCACCTGCCACGCCGCTCTCTTTTATAACAGAACCGGCTGGTGCCAAAGAGCCCCTTAGTATGGCAATGCCGCCCGTATTAGAATAAGGCTCTTCAATCGGCTTTATAATATTGGTGTCCAAGATCTCAGCCTCAGGCCATGAGGTTCCATGAACCGTTAAAGTGTCCACTACGATGCCTTTCTTTTTAAGCTGTGATATAACTGCGGGTATCCCGCCGGCTTTGTCGAAATCTATCATTCGAAAATCACTAGATGGCGAGATCTTCACGATATTCGGGGTCCTCCTGCTGATATCATTTATTCTATCAAGGTCAAACTCATACCCCACCTCTTTCGCGATAGCAGGGATATGGAGAACAGTATTGGTAGACCCACCTATTGCCATGTCAACGGCAAAGGCATTCTCGAAAGCTGTTTCGTTTAAGATATTTTTAGTGGATGTCCCTTCTTTGACCAAACCCAGAATACGCTTTCCAGTGGCAGTCGCAATCTCCTTTTTCTTGTCGTCAAGGGCATGGGCTGTCGCACAACCTGGAAGGGACAGACCCAAAGCTTCTGTAACGCATGCCATACTGTTGGCTGTAAAAAGACCCGCACATGAGCCTGGACCTGGACAGCAATTCTTTATTATGCCGTCATACTCCTCTTTTGTCAAAACTCCCTTTGCATATTGACCATCTGCCGCGAAGGCATCCTTTACATCTAAAAGCCTACCCTTGTAACTTCCGGGAAGCATAGGCCCAGCTGTAATAAAGATGCTGGGCATATCCAACCTGGCCGCCGCCATAAGATGCCCTGGGACATTCTTGTCGCAGGCAGCAACAAAAACAATGCCATCGAAGATGCCATGGGCTAAGACCATATCTTCTATCATATCAGCTATCATCTCCCTTGAAGGAAGGGAGTACTTCATCCCGTCATGTCCCATGGCAATACCGTCACAGACACCGATGGTAGGAAACTCCAACGGAGTCCCCCCAGCCTCTCTGACACCATATTTAATGTGCTTGACAATCTCATTTAGATGAATGTGACCTGGGACAATCTCGTTAAAAGAATTTACAACAGCTATTATAGGACGCTCAATCTCATCCTCATCCAGACCAAGGCTGAAGAGCAAAGCCCTTGCAGCAGGCAGCTTCTTAATATCCTCTGACTTCACAAGGTCCACCTTCAATATCGTGCTTTTCAAGTCGTATTCATAGGTATATAAAATAAATGTTTTATCACAAGAGTAAATCAACGTACCTTAAAACATGCTAACGGTGTATCCTTCTCTTGTAAGTCTTAGGTATTTTTTAACGTGCTCTTTTAACTTGCACTTTTCAGACCCGCAGAAGAAGAACGGACACAGCGCGTTACACTCTATGGTGATGTTCTCGATTTTAAAGACTTTATTTTCACCCATGACAAAACCTCAGACAACAGATGCGATAAACCATAGCCCAAATCCTACCAAGAACAAGCCACAGCTGCCGAATACAACTTCATGAACCCTCTTGCTCCATAGATGGGCCGATCTGTTGACCATCCTTGAGACAAAAGAGTACCAGACCAGGTCACAGGACCAGTGGACCACCATGAAAATCAGAAAACCTGTAACCCCAAAACCAGATGCGGCTACTATAAGCGTAGCACCGATGGTTGCCCACCAGAGGAAGAAATAAGGATTGGATGTTGTAGTAAAAAATCCGGCAAATAGGGAGCCATAGGAAAGGTCTCTGCCTTTCCCTGTCATATCCTTTCTGACTTTTATCATATCAAAGCCCATATAAAAAAGCATCAGTCCCCCACCTATTCCAATAACAGTCTTTATTCCTTCACTGGTAAAAAACTTGGAAAAGCCAAGATAAATTAAAATCATCAATGGAAATTCGATAACACCGTGTCCAACGGATATTAAAACACCTGCATTCTTGTCTTTTCGCCCTTTGGCAATAGTGGCCGCAAACACAGGGCCAGGAGAGAGGACGCCTGAAAGAGAAATAAAGACAACTGATATGAGAAAAAGGTATATATTCGAATAAAAGGTCTCCATAAAAATACCTCATTTTTCGGTAATTATAGAAAGGATATCACTGTCCTCCAGGCCATGGTTTATCCCGACTTTCTGGCCTTCAAATTTTGCAGACCTACCCCAGACACGAGCAAACCTAAATTTCTTTTCAAAGTCTTTGTGCAAGCGGTTGCAGACCTCTCTTACCCTGGATCCCTTCAAAACAACCAAGGGCTCTTCTAAATCTGCTTCTTTGCCTTGGGGTTTCATGTAAATGCGAATAAAATCAAGTTTATTAAAGATGGCTTCTTTTAGTCTTTCTATATTGTATCCTTCTTCTGCTGATATCGAAACGAAATCCTTTGTCTTCTTTGAGACTTCTTCAAGATAGTCTTCCTTGACCAGGTCTATCTTGTTTAGTACCACTAGAGCCGGTATGTATACCCTATTTCCAAGGGCCACATCGATGATTTGGTCGACTGTTATATCCTCTCTTACGACGACGTCGGCATTGTGTATCCGGTATTCATTCAAAACCGCCTTGATGGTTCCCTCATCCAAGGATAAATTGACGGTTGAGTTTATCTCTATCCCCCCACTGTCCCTCTTCTTTATTAAAACATGTGGAGGCCCCTGATCCAATCTTAAACCCGCGTTGTAAAGCTCATTTTTTATAACATCTAACTGCTGGAGGTTGAAGACATCTATTAGCATAATAATAAGATCAGCGCTTCTTACAACCGACAAAACCTCTCTGCCCCTGCCCCTGCCTTCAGATGCCCCCCTTATAAGGCCTGGCACGTCCACCACTTGGAATTTCGCACCTTTGTACTCCATCACTCCAGGGATGACGTTTACCGTGGTAAAGTCATACACGCCAGTCTCTGAGTCGGCATTTGTAATCATGTTCAATAGTGTAGATTTTCCAACTGATGGGAAGCCCACCAATGCAACAGTGGCATCGCCGGATTTTTTAAGGCTATACCCCAGTTTACCCTTAGATTTTGTTCCCCTTTTCTGTTGATCCTCCCGCAATCTTGCAAGTTTAGCCTTTAACTTGCCTATGTGGTGTTGAGTGGCCTTATTATAAGGCGTCTTTCTTATCTCCTCTTCGATCTCTTTGATCTTATCCTCAAAGCTCATCTTCGATCCTATAATTAAAAACAAATAACAAGGAAAAATGGGAAAGACCCATCAGATCCTGCTAGGGTTGATAATCCCTTGTCTTAGGGCATGATCTGCCAATACTATAGCAAGCATGGATTCGCAGACAGGCAATACCCTGGGCACGATGCACGGGTCATGCCGGCCTTTTATGGCAATGGTAGTCTCTTTCATCTTTTCAAGGTCGACGGTCTTCTGCCCCTTGGCAATAGATGAAGTGGGTTTTACAGCAACTCTTACGACTATGGGCATGCCATTTGAAATCCCCCCAAGTATCCCTCCTGAGTTATTTGTGTCAGTTACTACCCTACCATTTTCCAGCCCGAATTGGTCATTATTCTCAGAACCTTTCTTATTGGAAACACCAAACCCTGCGCCTATCTCAACACATTTTACTGCACCTATAGACATAATAGCTTTCGCGATATCACCATCTAGCTTGTCAAAGACAGGCTCACCAATTCCAGCAGGAACGTTAAGGGCAAGAAGCTCGATTATGCCACCAACTGAGTCGCCATCCTTCTTTACCTCAAGTATCTCTTCCTTCATCTTCTCAGCAACTTTAAGGTCAGCGCATCTTACGGAATTCTTCTCAGGATTATCCCTAATATCCGCTAGGGATACCTCGCCGGATTTTATTCCATGCACATCTACTGTGTGCCCTAAGATCTCTATCCCTACTTTTTCCAGTA
>JBHICB010000122.1:0-4280 GCA_046759365.1 Hydrothermarchaeales archaeon (SeqCode) | reverse complement strand
CACTGTCCATCCGATAGCCAAGGCAAATGTCAAGATATTAGGAGTAAAGACCGCATCTGAGCTTGGCGAGGTTATGGCAAGCGTTGGTCTTGCCCAAAACTTTGCTGCCCTTCGAGCCCTTGCAACAGAGGGTATACAGCGTGGCCATATGGCTCTTCATGCCAGAAATGTTGCTGTCATGGCCGGGGCAGAAGGTGATATGATAGATAAAGTTGTTGACACATTGGTTAAAGAGAGAAAGGTCAGGATTGACAGGGCAAAAGAGGTAATAGAAGAGCTAAAGTCTAAATAATCTTATTTGTTGACTTCAAGGTCTAGAACTACGTGGTATATCCCTGGTCCATAGCTTCTTATAATCTTTTTATCTTTTATACTGAATTCAAATTTCAACTTTGAAAATTTTTCCTCAACTTCTTCAAATTCTCGGCAGAAGTCGTGATAATGGATAATGCCTAAGTTCTTTGAGTTGGCAAATGCTTGTTTTAAAAACTCGTATGCCCTCTCAGGCAGGGGCATTATTATCCTGTCGAAGTAATCTTCTTTTATGAAGTTTTTCGCATCTTCAAGGACCGGCTTGACCTCTCCTTTTAGTTTATTCCTCTGTATGTTTTTTACCATTAGGTCATAGGCGTCCGGATTTTTTTCGATGGAGTAGACCTCTGCTTTTTTATGTCTGGCTATTATTATAGAGAAAGTGCCGATGCCCGCGAACATGTTTAATATTCTCTCCCCATCTTTTACTATCTCCATGATCCTTCCCCTTTCGTTTGACAGTCTGGGTGAGAAGTATGCTTTTTCTAGGTCGACTTGGAATATGCGGTCGAATTCTTTGTAGAGGGTGGATCTTTTGTCTTCCCCGGAAATGAATTCCAAAGGCCTGGTCCGAAACTCGTTTTCTATAGGGCCTGTCTGATTCAGGACAGTCTTGATATAAGGGTAGGCTTTAATGAATGCCTCTCCAACCTGTTTTTTGTAATCCCCAAGTTCCTCTGCTACCTTCATTACTATAATATCGCCTATGGTGTCATATGACCTTGGCACGAATTCTAGCATTTCTTCCGGCAGTTCTTCTTTTAGTATCTCTTCAAGGCTTGGATGTTTTCGAGTCATTTAGATAATATTTATATTCGTTGCACTTATCAATCTTTACGGTTAAAAAAAATGATATTTTTCAAGTATCATGGCGTAGGCAATGACTTTGTTTTAATAGACAACTTGAATCAGAGTGTTGCCGAAGAAGATAAAAGTCCCTTGTCAATAAGGCTCTGCGACAGGAGATTCGGCATCGGCGGGGATGGCCTGCTTTTGGTTGAGTCCTCTTCTAATGCTGATGCGATGATGAGAATCTTCAATCCTGACGGTTCGGAGGCGAGTATGTGCGGGAACGGCATCAGATGCTTTGCCAAATATCTCTACGACCACGGCATTGCAAAAAAAGAGATGCTGAAAATTGAGACAAAGTCAGGAGTAAAGGAGGCTTTTCTTACTGTTGAAAACGGGGTGGTGACCTATGTTAAGGTCGATATGGGTAAGCCCCTGTTTGAAAGTGGAGATATTCCAGCAAGAGGCTCTGGCAGATTGATAAATCATAAGATAGAGGTTGATGGTCGGGACGTAGTGGTAACTGGTGTCAATACAGGTGTTCCGCATCTTGTCATTTTCAGTGATGACGTTGAAGGAGAAGATGTAAAAAAGATTGGAAGAGCCCTTAGATATAATGAGATGTTTCCTAAAGGGACGAATGTGAATTTTGTTGAAAAGAGGGGGGAGAATCAGTTTAAGATAAGGACGTATGAAAAAGGCGTTGAGGATGAAACCCTTGCGTGCGGCACAGGCATCACTGCTTCTGGTGCTGTTGCAGTTTATCTAAATATGGCACGATCAGATAGCGCAATTGAATTTCAGGCTAGAGGCGGGACTGTCTATATTGAGATAGAGAAGAAAGAAGAGGAGATTTCCAAGGCCTTAATGAATGGGCCTACAGAGTTTGTTTTCGAAGGCAAGACCCAGTTATTTTAATTTAACCTTCATCTTGCGTTAATCTTATTAATCTCCAATTACAATGTTTAGTGGAGGTGGTATCGTGGTCTACAAGATAGATGACAGCACTCTAGAAAGGGTTAAGGAGAAAATGGAAAAGATGGAGGGAGAGGTTGAACTGATACTCTTTACAGCTGACAAAGAGCAATGTCTTTACTGCAACGACATTGAGGAAATGGCAAGCCAGATAGAAGCTTTTTCTGATAAGTTGAAGGTTATAAAAGGTCTGGATCTACAGTCGGATGAGGCCAAGAACAACAATGTAGACAAGCATCCGGCCATGGTGATAAAAGGGGCAAACAGGGGTAAGATAAGATATTTCGGCATGCCCATGATGCACGAGTTCCTGCCATTTATTGATACCTTAGTTGATGCCTCCACAGGGAAGCCTGAACTTGAGGAGGGTACGGTAGAAAAGATATCGAAAATAACTACACCCATCCATATCCAAGTATTCACTACACCCACATGCCCATATTGCCCTGCGATGGTCAGGATTGCGCACAAGTTGGCGATGATAAATGAAAACATAACGGGGGATATGATAGATGCCATGGAGTTTATGGATCTCAGTCAGAAGTATATGGTGTCCTCTGTGCCCAGGACGTTTATAAACGACAAGACAGATCTGTTGGGTGCTCAGCCTGAGAAAGATTTTGTAGATAAGGTGGTAGAGACCGCGTAGTTGCTCGAGATATCCTGTAAGAGCATTGACCTGATTTTCTCCAAATTTTGAGAAGCAAAAATATAAATAATCAAGCCCCTGACTCCAACACATGAAGGTTGAAGATGTCCTTAATGATAGTTGGCTAGTCTTCAAAAAGCATTGGGTATCCTTTCTGATAGCGACAGGTATAGTTGCCTTTGGTTCTATCTTAACCTTTTTAATAGCTGGGCCACCACTGTTATTTGGTCTCTATTTTATGGCTATCAAAGGTCTGAATGGGGAGGAAGTGGAGATGGCGGATGTATTTAAAGGATTCAACTACTTTGTCAACAGCTGGATCTACGTAATTATTGCAGGGATATTGGTGACAATAGGATTAATCCTGTTTCTTTTCCCTGGATTGTTGCTGTCAATACTGTTGTTTTACGCTATACCTCTTATAATACTAAAAGAGATGGGGGCGACCGATGGCATCCAGAAAAGCATTAACATTGGACGAGAAAACTTCACTTTCACGATACTGCTTTGCTTTACCTGTTTTATGATAAATGTCGTTGGTTTTACCCTGCGGATAGGATGGATAGTATCGATTCCATTTACTACCCTACTCATTACAAAAGCAGCGATAGACTTGACCAAGGAATAGGGAAAAATCCCCAAAATCAATCAAATAAGTTATGATTCGTCTTTTTCTTCAAGCTTTTCTGCATGCACTACCTGGCTTTCTTTTTCCTCTATATGTTCTCCTTTCTCCACGAACTCAATCCGTTCCATCTCGGCTATCTCTTCAATGCCGACAAGTTCGGCCATCCTGAAAATTCTAAAGAGGGGGATTATGGCAAGTATCTCCAACCAGTGCTGTTCGAAGAATGCTTTTTTGGTGCCTTTGAACCTTTGATGCTCCTTGTACAGGTCTATGGCGAAGATGCCGATTACAAGAAAAAGTAGGGTGTCTATAATGTTCTTTTGACCAGGCGATGGCTTATAAAGTAGATCAATGATCAGGGCGATTAGTGCTATTAAGGCCGATGTAAATACAATCCAGTGCCATAGGTCCTCTCGTTTGAATCTCATGATTAACGCACCATTTTTGGGTTTAGTCTAAGATGTCGCTCTCCAAAGATTCATTATCCCCTCTTCGATAGTTATTTTTGGCTTCCAGCCCAGTTCTTCTCTTGCCTTTTTTATGCCCAAAAATATTCTTTTAACTTCGCCCTTCCTTGCCTCGCCATGTATGGCTTCAACATTATAACCAATGACTTTAGAAAGAATGTCAACGAGTTGATTGACTGAGGTTTCACTCCCTGTCCCTATATTATATGTTCCTTCTTTTTTCATTCCAGATAGACAAGCTTTTACAACGTCCCCTGTATGGACATAGTCCCTTGTCTGTTTTCCATCCCCAAATATGATGGGTTTTTTATTGTTTTTTATTCTGTCCAAAAAGATGGCGATAACACCCGCCTCGCCTAAAGGGTCTTGTCTTGGGCCGTATACGTTTCCAAGCCTTAAAATGCAGCTTTTCAGTCCATGATTGAATTCATAGTAATCTAGATATTTTTCTCCTGTAAGC
>JBHICB010000121.1:0-4293 GCA_046759365.1 Hydrothermarchaeales archaeon (SeqCode) | reverse complement strand
GGAGTGGACTCTGTATTCATTGGGTTCTACCAGAGCTGGTAGAATTTCACACCCCTTATAAGAAAAATTTTTCGGGCAAAAATAGGCTTTATTATATTTTTTCAATTAAATAGATTAACGATAACACAGAGCGATTAGGCCTAAACCGCTCTCTTCAAGATGCGTTGTCCTTCAAAATGGGAGACTTCCGATCTGAGAACACCGGATTGGTCTGGTAAAAATACCTCATCTTAAGGACTCAGCCTGTTTCCTTTAGAATTCGGCTATAAATGATATTTCGACAAGATAATCGATTATTACTTTGACAATTCGCTAGAAGGTTTATATCTACTCCCCAAGCGATGGTATACAGGAACCCTTGATCAGTATACTCGGTGAAATTTCATTTAATGGATATTTTTTTTTGTAAATCTCGCCTAGCCGTGTTTTTTGGGAATTCCGTTTACCCACTCAGAAGATCTTAAAAAGGCTTCTTGAGTTGTGTGATATTGCGATGAGTGACCTCATCTACGTTCAGAAAGCAAGGGTCCATAACCTTAAAGAGTTGACGGTCAAAATCCCTCGAAATCAGCTGGTTGTCATCACAGGTGTGAGTGGCAGCGGGAAGTCTAGTCTTGCCTTTGATGTGATCTTTGCAGAAGGGCAGAGACGGTACGTAGAATCGCTGAGTGCCTATGCCCGACAATTTTTAGGAAGAATGCAAAAACCAGATGTAGATCTAATTGAAGGCCTGAGTCCAGCGGTCTCGATAGAACAAAAGACAACATCAAAAAATCCAAGAAGTACTGTCGGCACGCAAACCGAAATTTTTGATTATTTACGGCTTCTTTTTGCCAATATAGGCACACCTCATTGTACTAGCTGTGGTAAAGAGCTGAGTATACAATCTCCCCAGTCCATTACTCAAACCATCTTAACTTGGGAAGAGGGTACCAGAATTAAGGTTTTGGCACCGGTCATTCGAGGAAAAAAGGGGACACATCATACGCAATGGGAGCGGCTGCTTGAGATGGGTTATGTTCGAGTCCGAGTCGATGGTACCGAATACGAACTTGACAATCCCCCCACTTTGGATAGGTACAAAATTCATACCATTGAGGTTGTTATTGATCGTTTGATCATTAAACCTTCCATAAAGTCCCGCCTGACGGAGGCCATCGAACAAGCACTTCCCTTAGGGGAAGGAGTTGCGATTGTTACTAAAATTGATGAGGAGGAAGATAAAACATCGGAAGATTTCTTCTTTTCAGAGAACTATGCTTGTCCTGGATGCGAACTCTCATATGAGGAGCTTAAACCCCGCAATTTTAGCTTTAATTCCCCGTGGGGTCATTGTCTGGACTGTCAAGGATTGGGTACTCAATTGCGAATCGACCCAGATCTGATTATCACTAACACGGAGCTCTCGTTTCGAGATGGAGGAGTAATGGAAAAGCCGTTAAAGCCGGGCAGCTGGCGGTACAGCTACTATCTCTCCTTAGGGAAGGCATGGGACGACTTTGATGTGGATGTGCCTTTGAAAGACCATTCACCTGAAGTCATTAACCGTTTACTACATGGGTCAAAACAAAAAATGAGTATTGTGTTTGAATCTAAGCGATCCCGATGGGAATCGAAACAACATCAGCACGAAGGGATAGTAAACACCATTTGGCGACGCTATCGGGAAACCAAAAGTGATGGAGCCCGTCGATATTATGAGCGTTTCATGCGCAAGGACCACTGCGAGGCCTGTGGAGGACGTCGGTTAAAACCGGAATCCCTAGCAGTTACTATCCAGGGCAAACACATCATAGAGGTAGCAGAGATGACGGTCGAAAGGGCCCTCACCTGGATGGTAGCTCTCCGCCCCGATCTGACTGAAACTCAGCTCAAAATCGGTAGAAACATCCTTCGAGAGATCGAAGCCCGATTAGAATTCCTGATATCTGTGGGGCTTCCTTACCTAACATTGGATAGGGCCTCAATGACGCTCAGTGGAGGAGAAAGTCAACGAATTCGGCTTGCAACCCAAATTGGATCTGCTTTGGTGGGAGTAACTTATGTCCTAGATGAACCCTCAATTGGGCTTCATTCTCGTGATCAGAATAAACTTCTGAACTCACTGAAAAACTTACGAGCAATAGGAAATACGGTCCTCGCAGTTGAGCATGACCATCAAACCATCCTCGCAGCAGACCATGTTATAGATTTAGGCCCAGGAGCAGGTATTCATGGCGGCACCCTGGTCGCCCAGGGTACTCCCCGGGATATCATGGAGTCCCAAGAATCCGTGACGGGCGCATATCTTTCAGGACGAAAGCGAATCGAAACTCCGAAGGAAAGACGGACTGGGAACGGAAAAACTGTACGCATAATCGGAGCTTCTGCTAACAATCTCAAAGAAATAAACGTGAAGTTCCCCCTAGGTCGCTTAATCTGCCTTACAGGTGTGAGTGGAAGCGGAAAATCCACCTTAATGAATGACACTCTTTATCGTGGTTTGATGAAGTATCTTCACGCTTCGAAGAAGCGAGCTGGGGCACACAAGCGCTTTGAAGGTCTTGAACATGTAGACAAGGTCATCAACATTGACCAAAGTCCAATTGGACGTACCCCAAGGAGCAATCCAGTTACATATACAGGCGTTTGGGACAATGTCCGTAATCTTTATGCTCAGGTTAAGGAGGCGAAAGTCCGTGGCTATAAACCTGGGCGTTTCAGCTTCAACGTAAAAGGAGGTCGGTGTGAGACATGCAAGGGCGGAGGCCAAATTAAAATCGAGTTATCATTCCTCCCTGATGTATGGATCCGATGTGATGACTGCAAAGGCCTTAGATATAACTCTGATACCCTGGAAATTCGATATAAAGGAAAAAACATCTCAGATGTCCTTTCCATGACGATCGAGGAAGGTTTGGAGTTCTTCACTAATATTCCAAAAATAAAGAGGAAGATGCAAACGATAGTAGATGTGGGTCTTGGATATATTCAAATCGGTCAACCTGCTACTACGTTGTCAGGTGGTGAGGCTCAACGCGTGAAATTATCAAAGGAGCTCTCTAAACGATCTACCGGTAAAACTTTTTACATTCTTGATGAACCCACCACGGGACTATCTACTCATGATGTTTCTTACCTTCTTGCGGTACTTCAGCGCTTAGTAAAGGAAGGAAACACCATTGTGGTCATAGAGCATAATTTAGAGGTTGTCAAATCAGCAGATTGGATCATAGAGCTGGGGCCCGAAGGGGGTGAGAAAGGAGGACAAGTTCTAGCAACGGGAACCCCTGAAGATATTGCTAAAATCGATTGTCCTACGGGACTCTATCTCAGAGACATCCTTTTGGATTCACCTGGGGCTGCTAGTCAGGGCATCCCAGCTGAAACGACGAACTGACCACATAAGAATGTTCCGATTCCATTAAATGGCTAGGTTTAAAATACTCTGATGACAATGATGGATAGATTTCTTGACAAGTCAAATATTTGTACGTTTATCTGGTGCTATTAGGTCTTATGCCTTCTTCAAATGAAGAGATTATCGAGTTTGATTCCCTGACCCGAATCACTCAGATGATATTTACACCCTCGGGCTACTCTGTCCAGATTAAAGACGAAAACCGTGACATAATATGGGAGGATGGCGTTTCTCTTGAACAACGAGGGTCCAAAATTGGTCATAAATGCTACACCGTCAATTTTGGCAGATCTGAACCATGTCTCAACTGTTTGTTGCTGAAAACAAAGATATCAGGCTTATCTGCGGTTAAAGAGGATCGTCATTTGGGAGATGGAAAATGGTACCGAGTCCTTGCACTCCCGATTCTTTATCAGGGGAAGATTATGACTTTAGAATTCATCAAAGAGATTACTCAAGAAAAGCAAACACAACAGCAATTAAAATTTGTAACTTCTAAAGATGAGTTTTATATGGATGTTTTAGTCCATGACCTTCTGAATTATCTTTCAATCGCAAATCTCGCACTGGAAGAGTTAGATCAACGTCCAAATCCATCTAGTAAGAATATAGGAAAATTCATCAAGATAGCGAAGCAAAACACCAATAAAGCTATCAACATCCTAGCTGAATTACGAAACCTACAATTTGATGCTGACTCAGAACTGTTTCCTGTTCCTCTAGTAACCATCCTGAATGAGACCATAGCAGAAGTTCAAACCATCTACACGGAGAAAGAAATCTACGTGGATTATAAGATAGGCGTAAAGATCCAAGATGCCACTGTCCTGGCCAATGAGTTGCTTTCGGTTCTTCTTCTCAATATTTTAAAGAATTCGGTCATCCATACTCTT
>JBHICB010000120.1:0-4331 GCA_046759365.1 Hydrothermarchaeales archaeon (SeqCode) | reverse complement strand
CGATGAGCTGGAATTCACAATAATTCACAACAAATTTAAATAACGTTATCTTAGAATGGACGGTTTTATGACAGAAGAAGAGAATTCAAGTTTTTTTAGCAAAATACTACTGCCTGTAGCAGATCCAGAGGATGCCAAGGAAACTTGTGAATTGGCCATCCCTATTATAAAGAGTAGTAATGTCGAGGCAGTGGCCCTATTTATAGTCCTTACCAAGAAGCCGACGATAGCACAGCAGAAGTTAATAGCCAATGAAACCCTTTCCTTCATGAAAAAAGAGTTCGAAAAAAATGGTATTCCCCTCACATGCAAGACGGATTACGGAAGGAATGTGGTAAAGGTGATGATTGAAGAAAGTGAAAAGGAGAAGGTGGACGCCATTATTATAAGGCCCAGAATTGCAAGCCGTCTTACTAAATTTTTTGCAGGAGACGTTTTAGAGATACTAGTGGAGAAGAGCAAGGTTCCCATAGTAATCCTGCCCCATGACCGCTAAAGATGGTGATCAAATACGAGTGGAGAATCTGAACTTGCAAAGGACTTGGGACTTGTTGAGGCTTTAACTCTTGGCATAGGAACCATGATAGGGGCTGGCATCTTTATCCTGCCAGGAATAGCGGCAAAGCGGGCAGGACCTGCGGCTTTCCTTGCCTTTTTCCTTGGCGGCATAGTTGCCGCTTTGACCGCTTTAAGTCTCTCAGAGCTTTCCACGGGAATGCCAAAATCCGGCGGAAGTTATTATTTTGTAATGAGGGCTCTTGGCCCTTTATTTGGCTCTATAGTAGGCTGGGGTATGTGGATGGGGCTTATGTTCGCATCCGCCTTTTACATGATAGGCTTTGGTGAGTATTTCGTCTTCCTTTTTCCAATTTTAAACAGAACCGTTGTAGCCCTACTGATGTGCTTCGTTCTTATTAGTATAAACTATATAGGGGCCAAAGAAACAGGCAGATTTCAAGACTTCATAGTGATAGGGCTTTTAGGGATACTAGTCATTTTTATCGGCTTTGGCCTTACTAAGGTAAACATGACTCTTCAGACTCCATTAGTACCTAATGGATGGGGAAGTGTCGCGAGCACCACTGCCCTAATATTTGTCGCTTTTCTGGGCTTTGAGGTGATAACCACCGTTGCAGAGGAGATTCGTGAACCTGAGAAGAACCTGCCAATCGCAATACTGGGGTCGGTGGCCATTGTCACCGTATTTTACATGCTTATACTGTTCGTTGCTACAGGCATTATATCATATCAGAAACTCGGACTGGATGCGACGCCTATCGCAAAAGTAGCAGGGGTGTTAATGGGTACTGGAGGGGTCCTACTCTTGGTATTGGCTTCTTGGTTTGCAACAATCTCTTCTGCCAACGCAAGTATTCTGTCGGCATCAAGGGTAAATTTTGCCATGGGACGCGACAGACTCGTCTCAGACTGGCTCAACAAAATCCACCGTCAATTCCTTACGCCTTACAGGTCGATTATGGTAAGTGGCGGAATAATCTTGGGTTTGATTCTTGTTGGTAATATTGAGGTTCTTGCAAAGGTAGCGAGCTTTGCATTTTTAGTCTCATATATTCTGGTTCACATAGGTTGCATCCTTCTAAGAGAGTCTGATACCGACTGGTATAATCCCACGTTTAAGGTTCCGGGTTATCCGATTGTGCCAATTGCAGGCGCTCTGTCATGTTTTTTCCTCCTAACACTTATGGGTTCCACTGTACAGCTTATCGGGCTGGGTATGATATTCTTCGGTGTAGTATGGTACTTCTCTTGGGCAAAAGAGCAGACCGTTGTAGAAGGCGTCATAGACCAAGCACTGGCAAACATTACGGGTAACGGGGTCTACAGGATTCTGGTACCTATGGCAAATCCTGCCCATGAAGAGGAGAAGTTAAAGATAGCTGCTACCATTAACCGTGCACGAAAGGGGGAGGTCCTAGCACTTAATGTTATGGAAATACCTGCCCAGACACCTCTGGAAGTTGGACGAAAACTCTACATAGAGAGGGAAAAAGAGCAGGAGACCATTCTTAAGAAGGTGGCAAAGCGTGCAGAAACGATCGGCGTTCCAGTTAAGACAAAGCATGTGATCTCCCACAACATATCAAAGGCCATTGTTGACACAGCCAAGGCGCGACACTGCAACCTGATATTGGCGGGGTGGAAGGGCAAGGTAAAGTCTTCAAGGGTAATTGGGAGCGTTGTAGGGGAGGTTATTAGAAAGAGCACCGTCAATGTGGCAGTTCTTAAAAGTAGAGGGCTTAAGGATCTAAAAAAGATCCTCCTCCCTTATAGGGGAGGACCCCATGGAAGGGTCTGTTTGGATCTGGTAAGGGACCTGATGAGGGCCTCTGATGCCAAACTGACTGTCATCAAGGTTCTTCCAAAAGGAAGTGTTAAGAAGGAGGCCAAAGCCCTTCAAGAAGTTTTGAAACAGGACTTTGACGAGTTCCAAGAGAGGATAGATACTCAAGTCTTCAAGGGTAAAGACATCGTCGGAAATATAGCAATCAAGTCCAGGGAATATGACCTTGTCGTAATCGGGGCATCTAATGAATGGAAATTAAAGCGCTTCCTCTTTGGCTCTATACCTGATGGCACTGCCAACAAAGCCTACTGCTCTGTTATGATGGTAAAAGGCGTTGAGCCCGAGAAACCAACGTTGATCGGCCGAATTATAAGATTCTTAAAATAAATCAGTAATCATCCATCTCTTTTTTTATGTCTCAAGAACTTTTCTGCTCTGTGTCATGCTTTTGCTCGTATATTACATCCAGCAGGAGGGCAGCTGTCCATGAGAAGTTCTTTGATCCATAGCCCTTGCCCTTTATAGGATCAAAGTATTCGTAGAAACCGAAGCGTCTTACAAGTTCTATGATATCTTCTCTGATCCTTTCTGCCTTATCGTTGAATCCGTATCTTTGAAGCCCCTGTTGGAGCATCCAGTTTATGTTTATCCAGATGGGGCCTCGCCAGTAATTCACGGGCTCGAAGTATTCGCCCTCCATATTGTAGTTGGGCACTGAGAAGCACCTATTATTGTGTATGTGGCAGAAGCTGTTGGAGTCTAAATAGTCGTATAGCCTCTGAGCTTGGGATTTACTGGGTATGCCGGCGTACATGGGAGTGAAACCTGTAGCGGTGTCTATCTCTATCATACTATCCGCTTTAAGGTCATAGTCATCGTAAATGCCGTGCCCCCGGTGCCAGAGCTTTCTGTTCATGGCTTTTTTAGTCTTTTTCTCCCAGTCCTTGATTTCAGAAGTATCAATGCCCAGTATTTCTCCTATTTGAGCGAGATCGTGGTTGGCATTGACTAGAATGGCGTTCACTAGGGTATCCTGTATCAGGAATGGACACTCCTCTAGAATACTGGCCTCGTGATAATCATGCTTCTTGAATAACTCCAATAAGGATATGTATCGATCGTAATCCTCATCGCCAGGTCTTTGTTCCGCGGGAATGCCCTTTTTTAAGTCTTTTCTTTTATAACTTGGTATCTCCTCTAAGGACATTTTTCTAAGAGGTATGTCCCAGTTCGGGGAGTTGTCAATTCCAGACTCCCAGGGATGCCTTATATATACGAGCCCCTCTTTCTTGGGGTCCCGTTCTTTGTAGAAAAATCTGTGGGAAGTTACCAACTTAGGGTATATCTGCTCTAGGAACGCATGTGCTTTTTCCTTGTCCTTGGCCCTCTCGTAGATACGTAGGGCAGCGGTGGCGTGGATCGGGGGTTGTGTTATCCCTGATGTGTGATACCGATCTGGTGCATTCTCTGATCTGGAAGAGTCCCAGAATCCTGCTCCCGGGAAGTACCCACTGGGCACTTCAGGGTTGAAGACTGTATGGGGCACCATGCCGTTTTTCCATTGAGCGTTAAATAAGGATGCAAGCTCCAACTGAGCTTTATCCTGGTTATATGTGGAGTAGCCTATAGCTATGAATCCTGAGTCCCAATTCCATTGATGAGGATAAAGGGGGATTGATGGTCTTGTATAGTTCCCATTCCAGTTCTTTTCCAGAACAGCCTTTGCTCTCGAAGCCAACTTGAGGACATCAGAATTCATGTTTCTCTACCTTGATCTTATGGTCGGGAACCGGGACCCAATTTCACGATAGAGATAGTTAAAATAATTCCAGCGTATTAAAGTTTCGATAGACAAGGCTGTCAAATCTCTAAGTGCTGGATACAGATGAAATTTAAACCCAAGTTAGAGCCTCAAACTCTCTTTAGTCTCAAGTAGTCTTGCACCTATTAGCACTACCAATACGCTTGCAATAAAAAAGAGCAAAAATGGCCAAAAGACGCTCCGCAGATCCACATATGGGTTTGA
>JBHICB010000119.1:0-4382 GCA_046759365.1 Hydrothermarchaeales archaeon (SeqCode) | reverse complement strand
ATGAAACAGAACTCATAATGCGGCTTTATATGAAAACAAAACCCTTGGGCTTATTTGGTAAGTTATCTTTGGGCCTTAAGCTTATGATAAGAGGCAGGATGCCTATATTTCCTCACCGGATAAAGAAGAGCGGATTAAGAGAGCTTAAGGCTATCATAAATGAAGCCAATACCCTGGGAGGCGAAAAGTGAAGAATTATTCTTATTTTCCGGGTTGTAGCCTCAAGTCGATGTCAACTTCGTATGATATCTCAACAAGACGCGTGGCTGAGCTTTTGAATGTGGAGCTTGAGGAACTAGAAGATTGGAACTGCTGCGGTGCCACCGGTTACATGTCTGTCAATGAACTATTGTCATTTGCCATATCGGCGAGAAATCTGGTATTGGCAGAGAGGGTAGGGAAAGATTTGGTTACCCCTTGTAGTGCATGTTTTGCAGTTCTTAATAAGACAGAGGTATATCTTAAGGAGCATGAGGATCTAAAGGCAAAGGTGGAGAGGTGCCTGAATGCGGCAAATTTATCTTACGGTGGAAAAGTACGAGTCAGACACCTTCTGGACATATTTGTAAACGATATCGGTTATGAAGCAATAAGATCTAAAATAAAGAAACCTCTCAGTGGCTTAAGACTGGCGCCGTATTATGGATGTCAAATCGTAAGACCAAAAAATACATTTGACCATCATGAATCACCTACAACACTCGACGAACTTTTAAGACAACTAGGTGCTGATGTAGTTGATTACGCCTATAAGGTCAAATGTTGCGGTGCATCACTCATCGCTTATGATGAGAGGGCGGCCCTTGAACTTATTGATAAACTTCTAAATTGCGCTGTAGAAAAAGAGGCAGACGCGGTAGTAACCACCTGTCCAATGTGTCATATGAACCTCGATACCTATCAGACTAAAATAAACCGGATATTTAAGAGAAATTATAAGATGCCCATAATTTATTTCACTCAGGCAATAGGATTGGCGGCAGGTTTTACCATCAAGGAGATGGCTATTGACAAATCCATTACACCCGTTAATGGAAAGTTCAGGAGGATGTTTGAATGAACAAGGACAACGGTGAAATAAGAATTGGCGTATATGTGTGCCACTGCGGAAACAATATCTCAGAAGTCGTAGATGTTGAAGCAGTTGTAGAATATGCCAAGACATTAAAGGGTGTCGTTGTCGCCCGGGACTATAAGTTTATGTGTTCTGATCCTGGCCAGGAAATAGTAAAGCAGGATATAAAAGATCAGAATCTTAATAAAATCGTCGTTTCATCTTGTTCACCACGAATGCATGAAGAAACTTTCAGGCGCACCTGCGAACAGGCGGGTGTCAACAGATACGAATTTCAGATGGCCAATATAAGGGAACATTGTTCCTGGGTAACTGAGGACAGGGTACCTGCAACCAATAAAGCCAAGGCACTCGTTCAGGCCGCCGTAGCCCGGGTCTTCTTTCACGAACCACTTAAGACCAAAAAGGTAAAGGTTAATCCAAATACTCTGGTAGTCGGTGCCGGTATAGCCGGAATACAAGCAGCCTTGGAAATAGCAAATTCAGGTAACAAGGTTTATCTGGTTGAAAAAGAACCCTCTATTGGCGGGAATATGGCAAAGCTAGATAAGACATTCCCTACCTTAGATTGTTCGGCCTGTATTCTGACCCCAAAGATGGTTTCAGTGGGACAACATGAAAATATAGAATTGTTGACTTATAGCGAGGTTGAAGATGTATCGGGCTATATTGGCAATTTTAAGGTGAAGATAAAAAAGAAGTCGCGTTTTGTAAATGAGAAATGTACCGCATGTGCAGAATGTCTCAAGGTGTGTCCAGTTAACCTTCCAAGTGAATTCGAGGAGGGGCTGTCTAAGAGGCATGCCATTTACAGGCCATTCGCACAGTCAGTTCCGAACATATACGTCATAGACAAAAAGGAAACCCCACCATGTAAGACCTCTTGTCCCATAAAAATGGACGTACAGGGCTACATAGCTCTCATAAGAGCGGGAAAACTAAAAGAGGCATATACCCTTATGAGGAAGACAAATCCCCTACCAGGTATATGTGGAAGAGTCTGTTACCATCCGTGTGAGAAGGAGTGCAAGAGAGGTGCCCTTGATGAACCGATTGCCATACTGGCACTTAAACGATACATAGCAGACAGGGCAGATGAGTATATCCCGCCAAAGATAAAAAGAATAGATAAGAGCGTAGCCATAATCGGTTCTGGTCCGAGCGGCCTTACGGCAGCGTACGATCTTGCTCTTAATGGATATAATGTAACCATATTCGAATCCACACAGAAGCCGGGTGGTATGTTACGCGCCGGTATACCCCCTTATAGATTGCCCAAGGATATTCTCGATAAAGAGATAAACGATATAGAAAAGCTGGGTGTAAAAATAAAAACAGGTGTAAAAATAGGCGCCGATAAGAAGTTATCTGATTTGAAGAGTGAGTTTGATTCAGTACTGATAGCCACCGGTGCACAGAAGAGTATGAGGTTAGGGATAAATGGAGAGGATGCCGAAGGCATAATCCACGGCATAGATTTCTTAAAGAAAGTAAACTATCAAGAAACATTCCCGCCTGCCGAGCGGGCAGGGGAATTAGGCGGTAAAGTTGGAATCATAGGTGGAGGTAATACAGCGATTGATGCAGCGAGGGCTGCAAAGAGGCTCGGTAAGGATGTCACCATCTTTTATCGTCGCTCAAGGAATGAGATGCCTGCCAATCCCGAAGAGGTCAAGGCCGCTATGGACGAGGGAATCAAAATTGAGCTTCTCGTTTCCCCTAAAAAAATAGCAACTGAAAATAGCAGATTAAAGTCCCTTACGCTGATAAGGATGGAACTGGGAGAAATGGATTCAAGCGGTAGGAGACGTCCGATACCCATACCAGATTCACAGTTCGAAGTATCTCTTGATGTACTGATACCTGCAATAAGTCAAAGGCCTGATTCTGAATTTGCCAAGGAAGCGGGAATTGAGGTTACCAAATGGGATACTTTATCTATTGATGATAAATCACTATCAACCAGAATAAATGGTATATTCGCCTGCGCGGATGTTGTCACAGGTCCGAGTACGGTAACAGAGGCAATGGCTCAGGGTAGAAAGGCTGCTGCTTCCATCAATAAATTTTTGAAGGAGGAAGAACTCTTTAAAGAAGAGGAAGAGTCTTTAGAATCAATAACAGATTCTTATGTGAGCGAAGAAGAACTTCAGAGATTGAAAGAGGTCTACCCATTAGAGAAGAGAGTCGAAATGCCTCATATAGAAGATTCACAAAGAATTGTCAGTTTCGGTGAAGTAGAGCTCGGATTTAGTGATGAGGATGCTAGACGTGAGGCGGAACGATGTCTTTCCTGCGGCGGTTGTTCTGACTGTGATGAGTGTGCAAAGGTCTGTGAGCCAAATGCCATTGACTATAATATGAAGGACGAATTTCTTGAGATTGATGTGGGTAATATAATAGTCGCTACAGGTTATCAACTCTTTGATGCGAGACGTGCCAAGGAATATGGCTACAAAAAACATGGCAATGTCATAACAAGCCTTGAATTTGAGAGGCTAAGTAATGCTGCAGGCCCCACCAATGGTGAAATATTATTAAAGGATGTTCGCCACGGCGAATCTGCCTATGGCACGAGAAGAAAACCTGAAGCTGTGGCTATATTACATTGCATAGGTTCTCGTGATGAAAATTATAACAAACACTGCTCACGAATATGCTGTATGCACTCTCTGAAGTTTGCCCATCTTGTCAGGGAGAAGACAGATGCAGAGGTGTATGAGTTTTATATTGATATGCGTGCCTTTGGAAAGGGATACGAGGAGTTTTATGAAAGGGTACAGAAGGAGAAAGTCAATATCATAAGGGGTAAGGTCCCTGAGATTACAGACTTTGCTGAATCTCCTGAAGAAAAAGGTAAGCTCATCATACAGTGTGAAGATACACTTTTGGGATTGAATAGGAGAATCGCTGTCGATATGGTCGTATTAAGCGTTGGCATTGAGCCAAGGAGTGATGCCGAGCAAATAGCAAAATTATTCTCACTCTCAAGAGGCTCAGATGGCTTCTTTATTGAAAAACATCCTAAACTTGACCCTATGGCAACTATGTCAGATGGGATACTAATAGCAGGTTGCTGTCAGGGACCAAAGGATATACCTGATACAGTTGCACAGGGTGCAGGTGCAGCGGCAAGGGCACTTTCAATATTAACCAAGGGTGAAGTTGAGATTGAAGCGATAACTGCTGTTATAAACAAAGACCTTTGTTCAGGATGCAAGATCTGTAATAACCTCTGTCCATATTCTGCAATAGAGTTTAGGGCAGAAGAGAATGTATCGGAGGTGGTTGAAGAGTTATGTAAGGG
>JBHICB010000118.1:0-4425 GCA_046759365.1 Hydrothermarchaeales archaeon (SeqCode) | reverse complement strand
ATATCAGAGTTAGTCCCGAAGTTCAAGTTGAACTCTGCCTTAAGACAGCTTGCATACTCGAAGGCCATTTACGCGTACCATATTTTAAGGGAGAAGGACCGTGGGATGGTCTCACAGGCCGAAGATACTGTCAGGGTAACAAGTGCTGGATGCGAAGTCATTACTCAAACAGTGACACCATAGGTCTCTTGTACAGTGTCTCTACAGATTGGTCCTATAAACTCAAACATATTAATACCCACTACTAAAATATAGAGGACGATATTAATTTCTAAATCGAGGGCGAGAAATGTTAAGGATCAGGGATTTTATAGAGACTTATGACAATCTGATTTTCGCTGTCGTCTCATATTACCACCAGAAAGAAGGGTATCTGGCCTTCCTCAGATATTATCCCCACAAAAACGGGGATCGGAGGAGGGGGAATAAAGGCTTCAACAAAGTAGCTTCAACTAAGGAATCTTTTGACTATCTTGAAAAAAATTATCCGAAGCATGTTTTTTACCATAAAACGGGTGGCGCTAAATTGCAATGTGTTCCTGTGGAGAAAGTGAGGACCGTTTATCATCCCAGCGAGAAGCTGGAAGAGATAATATCTAAACCAAAAGATGAACTTGAAAAGAAGGTTAAAAGAATCTCAGAGTTATTGGATTTTTTACCCAGTGACAAAAAGGGAGTTAGCGGTTCCCTCCTTGTAGACCTTTATAATCCTAAAAGTTCAGACATTGATTTTGTCATTTATGGGATGAAAAACTATGAAAAAGCTAGGGCATTTTTGAAACAATCCTTTAATGAAAATAGAAACTTTAGGATGTTAAACAGAAAAGAGTGGAACGCCACTTATAAGAAGAGATTTCCCATCCAAAAGACATTAAGTTTTAACGACTTTTTATGGCACGAGAAGAGGAAATATCACAAGGGTATAATAGATGGTATGATATTTGACATCCTATTGGTAAGGGATTATGATGAAATCAAAGGGGATTTGAATAAAACATTTAAAAGACTGAATAATGTAAATGCTCGTTGTCAAGTCTTGGATTCTACGCTAGCCTTTGATTCGCCCGCTCTTTACAAAGTTCAATGTAATGAGAACAAAAGGATAACGGAGGTGGCCTCTTTTACCCACACCTATACAGGCCAGGCATTTGAAGGTGAGGAGATAGAAGTTTCAGGCTACTTAGAACGATCAACCAGCGATAATGATTATAGGATAGTGGTGGGAACGACCAGAGAAGCTGTAGGAGAGTACATAAAGGTCAAAAGAGATTGAAGAGGTCTCATCATGAATAAAAGATTGATAATTGTTATCCTAATCTTGTTTTCACTTCAGGTTGTTTGTGCTGAGGAATTTTATGTTACCAATGCAAAAACTTTTGTCTCCCCGGACTCAAGCTATTCATCTCTTAAAGAATTCATTGATGGTGCAGAAAAGTCCCTTTATATAAGCGTCTATGAGTTAGACGGCCCGCGCATAGCAGACCTGATAATAACGGCCATGGAGAGGGGGGTTGATGTCGAAATTTTATTAGAATGGAACCCGGTCGGCGGGATCTCGAAGATCGAGAAAGGAGTGATAAAGAAGCTTCAAGAAAATGGCGCCCATATATATTTCGATACAAACGACGAGATCGATTTTTTACATACAAAATACTCCATTGCAGACAACGACTCCGTTCTAATCACTTCAGAGAACTTTGGAGACACTGGTTTTTCAACAGAAAATACCTTCGGGAACAGGGGCTGGGGTGTGGTAATTGAAGATCCTCAACTGGCAATGTATTTCGTCGACATTTTCTTCGATGATCTGGAAGATAGCAAAAAGGCATCTGTAACCGGGAAGACCTATAGGGGTTATCCTCCATTAAAGGGTGCCTATAAACCGAAATTTGAAAGTCAAGCCTATAGCGGTTTTTTCACAATAGACACTGTGATAGCCCCAGAAAATGCTGTTGATGAGCTATTGAACTTACTTGAATCTGCAACGAGTTCAGTTTACATTGAACAATTCTATATTTACAAGTACTGGGGGAAGAGACATGAGGACTCTGTTGAGACATCACCCAATCTATTTCTTGAGGCTGCCATAGACGCTGCGCGCAGGGGATGTGAGGTGAAGATTTTACTGGACGCAACTTGGTATAATGTCGAAAAAGATGATCCGGTAAGCAACTATCACACTATAAAGTACGTAAATGAAATCGCAAAAGAGGAGGGATTAAATTTAGAGGCGAAACTTATAGATCTGGACAAAGCCGGCCTTGTGAAATTGCACAACAAAGGAGCGATCGTCGACAACAGTAAAGTGCTAGTAAGCAGTATCAATTGGAATGAAAACTCGCCAACAAGAAACAGAGAGGCAGGATTAATAATCGAGGGGGATGTTGCCAAGTATTATTCTGATGTCTTCTTATACGATTGGAATGCCCGCCAAAAGGGAAGTTCAAGGACTTTTATTGTCTATTTTGCCATTTCTGCTTCTGTTATATTAGGTGTTATAATCTTCTATAAGCGGAGGAAGAGTTCGTGAGTAGAACCACTCCAATGGACATATATGGCATTCTCTTTGAAAATTTTGGAGAACAAAACTGGTGGCCTGGGGAGACGCCGTTTGAGGTCATAATCGGCGCCATACTGACTCAGAATACAGCCTGGCAGAATGTCGAGGTTGCCATAAGAAATCTTAAAGATGCAAACTTATTGAGCCCAAGGGGGGTCCTGAATGCAACAGATGAAGAATTGGAGAGGTGTGTTAGGCCTGCAGGATACTTCAGGATAAAGACAAAAAGGCTGAAGAGCTTTATCAATTTTTTATTTGATGAATGCGATGGTGATTTGGATAAACTATTCAAAACACCGCTCCCCGAGCTTAGGTCAAAACTTTTAGGTGTAAACGGCATCGGCCCTGAGACTGCGGATTCCATTATTTTATACGCAGGAAAAAAGCCAACATTTGTTGTTGATGCATATACAAAAAGGATCTTCAGTAGAATAGGTATTTTGGAGGAGAATCTAAGTTATGAAGAGGTGAAGAAATTTTTTGAGGACAATTTACCAAAAGATCTAAAACTATACAACGAATTCCATGCATTAATTGTTGTGCTTGGAAAAAACTACTGTAATTCTAAGCCAGAGTGTAAAAAATGCCCTATTGATTTCTACTGTGATTTTACTAAGAAATCCGGGGACAACTGAAATCCAAAATCGTCCGAAAGCTTTTTATCATCCTAACTTAGAAATTTGCTTGTAACCTTGGGTTGTTACTATCTCCAGAGTTGATATTACAATTTTTTTAAGAAATTGTTATCCAGCTAGAGATGGCACTGCCTATATGAACCTATATAAGACGTAAAAAAAGACTTTAGTTACCAATAGTTAATTTTATCTTTCAATACTTCCAAATTACTAAGTGATGCTCTATGGCTGATCCTATTCCGCTAATAAACAGGACTGTCGGATACCTAGACAGTATATCAGAAGAACTCGGAGAGATCAAGATAGCTAGATTGAGGACCAAAAAGAAGTACTTCGAAAAGATATACCTGAATCTGAAAAACAACCTCGACAGGCTAAAAGAGTTAAAAGACGAGATGGAGGTTAGAGGCTTTGACTCACCCTATTTTGCATTGGGTATACACATGCCCCATCAAACCTATCCAAAGCATGGCTACAGGAGAGAGGATGTAGAGAATCAGAGGGATACTGCCAGACATAAAAAGATATTCATTGCCAATGCCTCTTTTAAGAAGGGCACCTTCGAGCGGACGAAGTCTTCGATAGCAACACATAACATAGCAATAGGACATCTAGAGGAGTTCGTCTCCATAGAATGCGATTGTGGTAGGACGTTAAAGGGGAAAGAGGCAACAAAGAGTATAGAGGAGCATGGCCACTTTGAATGCCCTAGATGTCATTCTACTGACGTAAGAATGTTAGAAAATGAGAACGGCCTCTTCAGGCTAGAGCTTCTACCTTACCTTCCTTTTGGCGGAGAGAATACCATGGAGATTTCTAAGTTCACTCCGACTGAAAGAATCGCCTACAGGGAGCTTACAAGTATTTTAAGAGAGAGGAAGAAGGGCGGGATAAAGTCTGCTATGGTCATATTCAAAGTGGCAAAAGAAGGGAGGTGGGTCAGAAAGCGCGAACTTATTGTACTGAATAAAAAGACAGGCTTGGACTGCGAGGGGTTATTGAGAGAGAGATATGGTAAGATCAATATCGAGAAGATACGGTTCCACCATGAGCGTTCCATACTCATTTCTGGTAAATATAACAGGCAGTCACTATCGATAGCATATACAAAAATTCTAAAAGAGAAAAGGCTTGAGATCATAGATTTTCTTTTGAATAAGAGAGTAGATGTAGAAAAATTGAAGGTCTACGAAAAGTTGAAATCGAACCTGGATGCCATGATCCAGAGCA
>JBHICB010000117.1:0-4439 GCA_046759365.1 Hydrothermarchaeales archaeon (SeqCode) | reverse complement strand
CTTCTAAAAAGGCATGCCTTCCAGCCCCTTCTTGAGCAGGAAGACGAGCTTGAGGCGTTAATCGACGCTAAGGATTCCCTTTCCAAGGAGTTTGATTGCAGTGTTGAAGTCGTTAAGGCTGAGGAGAGCACAGCGGATAAGGCCTCACGTGCAGAACCGGGCAAACCTGGGATAGAGATTGAATAGCTTACGACAGCCTGATAACGCTAATTTATAAAGAGTCTATGATGAAATCAGGTTTTATCTCACTTTCATCAACATCTTCCTTCTTTGCAACACCGGTTAAAACCAGGGCTGTCTTCATCCCGACTTTTTTACCCATCTTTATATCCGTTTCAAGGCGGTCGCCGATCAATAGCATCTCACTGGGTCTTAAAACCGTCTTGCCCAAAACTGCCTCTGCCATGATCTTTGATGGCTTTCCTATGACTACCGGTTCCTTCCTGCTGGAAGTTACAAGGGCACTGACCATAGCCCCAGCCCCTGGAAACAATCCCTTTTCGGTTATCAATGTACTGTCGTAATTTGTCGCTATAAAATCTGCCCCTTCTTGGATCTGTTTTAAGGCCATTGCCAGTTTATTATAGGTAAAAGTTCTGTCAAGACCTGCAAGGACAATGTTGCAGTCGCGCCAGCAGACTTTTATCCCTTCTTCTCTAAGCTCTTCCTTCAAACCATCTTCGCCTATTATAAAAACCCGTGGGTTCCTATAATTCCTCTTTATGTAAAGGGCTGCCACATAAGCAGAAGTTATGATGTCATCTTCCTTTGCCAAAATCCCAAATGACGCCAGCTTTTCTACATAAGAAGCCCTGCTCATGGTCGAGTTGTTTGTCAGAAATATTACCCTGCCCCTGTGCTGAAGGTTGGAAATCCTTTTGTCTGCATTTCCTATAAGTCTGTTGCCCTTGTAGACTACCCCGTCCAGATCAATAACAAAGCATTTAAAATTTGATTTTATTCCAACATCCTCTTTACCCATAACACAAAACCCTTTAACATAAAACTGAAACAGAATTTAAAGGTATCCTAATTTTATAAAATATTTAGATACAAAAAAGGGGCCTTATCGACTACTTTTTACATACTCTTCTACTTTATCTAGTTCATTTTTTCTTCCTAAGACTATTAGCACATCTTCGTCTTTAAACTTTAAAGCCGTTGAGGGGTTAGGCATCATCTTCCCTGACCTACCTATACCAACTACCAAGCCCCCTGTCTTATCCTTTATCTCCGCCTCTGCAAGGGTTTTTCCAATAATCTGTGACCTTGCAGGAATAGAAACTGTCACAACCTCGACACCCCCTACATCGATTGCTGTCACCGCATCCTGAAGAAACTCAAATGTATAAGGCTTGGTTGCAGCGTTTGCCAGAAGCGTCCCTGCGATCTGTGTTAAAGATATAACATGACTTGCGCCTGCAGCATACAATTTTTTTACTGTAGTTGGTTCTGTGGCCCTAGATATGACATCGACATCTTTGTTAAGGCTTTTGACAGTTAATGTTATAAAGACATTTTCAGCATCGTCATCTAAGGCAGATATTAGGATTTTCGCAGATTCTATTCCTGCACATAACAAGGTTTCTTCTTCGGTTGCATCACCCTGGATAACTCCTTTTAAATTTCCAATTTTTTTGGCTTCCAAGTGTTTTATACGATCCGGATCTTTCTCAACAACCACAATGTTTTCGCCTATTGCATCGAGTTCCTTAATGACATTCTCCCCAACATCGCCATAACCGCACACGATTACATGATTCTTCAAATTTTTATCAATACCGCGTCCCATACCAAATACCTCCTTAATTCTTCCCTCAATCAATGGTCCCACCAAAACTTTTTGCATAAAATATAATGCAATCCCGATCCCCCCAAATACAGTCAAGGCAAATATCAGATAGCCTTGAGGTGTCTTGGGAGTAATATCTCCATAACCAACTGTAGAGATTGTAGAGATTGTCCAGTAAAGGGATTTGATAAGCGGGACCCTTTCAAAATAATAAAACCCAAGGGTGCCTGTCAGTATAACAGTCATTAGGGCAAGAAATGACCTTTTAATTTCTTCCATTCCACGACATCTCCTTCTTAAACCAGCAGTTGAATTATGATGCTTAAATCTTTTACTAATTAGGAGAATGTTAAAAAATATTCAAAAAATGGGGTAAGCCCCCGGAGGAATTCGAATCCCCGACCTACTGATTACAAGTCAGTCGCTCTGGCCAGCTGAGCTACGGAGGCAGCTTTTAAGAGGTAGTTTTATTTATCTCCGCTTTATTTATCTTTACCCATGATCTGTGGTATTGACGAGGCGGGAAGGGGGCCGGTTATAGGACCACTAGTCATTGCAGGCGTTTTAGCGTCTGAAGAGGATATTGAAGCCCTTTTAAAGATGGGGGTTAAAGACTCAAAAAAGCTTAGTAAAGAAAAGAGATCAAAACTCTACGAAAAAATCAAAGAAAACTACAAGTGTTATTCTTTAAAAGTAACACCGAATGAGCTGGACAGCCTAAGAAAAAGTATGAGCCTTAATATAATAGAGGCTATAAAATTTGGAGAGATTATAAACGTACTTAAACCAAAGATTGCTTTTGTGGATGCTGCAGATGTAGTTCCATCAAACTTTAAAAAAGCAATCGAAAAAAGCTTGAAGCATCCCACCACGCTTATAGTGGAGCACAAAGCAGATGAGAAATATCCCATTGTCTCGGCAGCCTCTATAATCGCAAAGGTGGAAAGGGATGAAACCATTAAAAAACTCAGTTTAAAATACGGCGACATGGGAAGCGGCTATCCCTCTGATCCTTTAACCCAGAAATTCCTTAAAGAATGGTATCAAAAAAACAGAAGCTTTCCAGACTTTGTAAGGAAAAGCTGGAAGACTGTAGAAGCTTTAAAAAACAGCAGAATAACTGAGTTTTTTTAAGTAGCCTAAAGGCGGTTGTAGAGTATGTCAAAAGTTGCAGTGGTAAAAGGAAAAGACCGGGAGGGGAACATTGTGCAGACATTGGAGCTTTTAAAAGAAGATATAAAAGAAAGCATTGCAAAAAAGGGCTCTGGAAAGCTTTTTATCAAGATAAACGCCATCGACCCGAACTTTCCTCTTGCTTGTACCCATCCAAAGGCCCTGGAAATTGTGTTGAATAACTTTCAATCAGATTTCGACGATATAATAGTTGGAGACAACACATACGCATTTTACAAAGAAGAGAACCTCTACCGCGAAACCGTAGAGAAGTTTAAAAATGCCAGATCCTCGGATTTAACAGAGTTTCCCTCAGGGGACATAGACTTCCATCAGCTGGAAGGAAAAGTCAAAAGGGGCACGATATCCAAAATTACGAAGACATATTACACCATCTCCCTCGCCCTGCCAAAGACCCATGATTATGCCATATTCACGGCATGTACGAAAAACATGATGGGATGTGTTATCAATAAAAGACCAAGCGTTCACGGCGTAAATATCATAGAACGCATCTTTACAAACAGATACATAAAAAGTCTAAGACCCATGAACGAGAACCTTACCAACGTCATCGAGCACGCGATGCCCGACCTCTGCCTTCTAGACGCCTTTACCGGGATGGACGGAACAGGACCGCTTTTAGGAAACAAAGTAAATCTTGGAATAGCTATGGGAAGCCTAGATGGTGCCGCCCTAGATGCCACAGCAGCAAGAATTGTAGGCTTTAAAAAAGTGCACTATCTTAAGATGCTAGCAGAAAGAGGCCTTGGAGAAATAGAACCAGAAAATATCGAGATCATAAAAGAAGGCTTTATAGACCTAGATGAGATCACAAAACCTTTCCGCCCACATTATTTATATAGATATCAGGTTATGTTAGATGGGCCTACCGGCATAATCCCTGGGTTCGATTACAGGCTTTTTTTAAGCTATATCAAACGGTTTTACAGGATAAAAGACAAGATTCTTGAACATTTAAAAAAGGAGGAATTGTTCTGAAAAGAGACTCCCTCTTTTTATTATAACATCTTCCCAAGCATAGGCTTGAAGCTGCCCTGTAAATTCCTTGAAAAGGGTAAATGCACCATCTACAACTATCGGCCCCTCTTCTGTCGAGTATTTCCAGAAGACCTCATCTTAAACCCCCTGTATGAGGAAGAAAAACAAATGTACATCGACATGGGCTACAAATGCGTAATAAAGGGCTTCAAGGTCGATGAGGATCACAAGAATGTTATCGAGAAACTTGTCGGGGTTATGGACAAAGAGATAGAGGCCACAGGTGAATACTTCAATCTCTTTGATTACGACTCAAAATTTAGCGAAGAAGACATCGCCCAATTTAAAGACATAACCAAGAAGGCAAAAACCTTCGACGATATATTCGCGGTGAAAAAGAAGAGGACTGAGATAGCAAGAGGAAGAGTAAAGGCTGTGGGTGAGAAAACCATCTTGGAGAGTATAAAAAAGC
>JBHICB010000116.1:0-4459 GCA_046759365.1 Hydrothermarchaeales archaeon (SeqCode) | reverse complement strand
ACCCAAGAACGGCCTCCGGTTGTAGACCTCCTCAGGAAGACCCACAGCCTCGGCCACCCTTCTTACACCCTCTTTTCTAAGCTGGATACGGGGCTCCATGACATGATATCCAAACTCCTTTTTGGTATCGATGCCTATCTGGGAGAGGATGTTGTGCTGTCTTTTAATCCCTGCTACGGTTTCATCAACATCGGTCAGGATGGTACCATGCATAAGATACCGAGCACCGGTCTCCCTGACAAGCCTTCCAAAAACCACCCGATAAAAAGTACTGGTTATCGCTTCGCGCTTCTCTTCAGGATCCTCAACACCTATTAGGGCACCAAAAAACTCATCCCTGGCATCCAAAAGCTCAACCTTAACACCCAAGCTTTTAAAGAGGTCAACAACACGCTGGGGCTCACCCTCACGCATCAAACCGTGATCAACAAAATACGTCAAAAGACGCTCCCCGAGAGCCCTGTGGCCAAGCATAGTCACAGTAGAACTATCTACACCACCAGAGAGCGCATTGATGGCAAGACCATCACCCACAACATCCTGTATCTCCCCAATCTTTGAAGATATAAATTGCTCAGTATCCAGTTCATCTGCCTTAATCTCTTCAATCAATCCAACCACCATATATAGACTCAAAAAAAGGTTATAAAAACTTTACTTAATACATGCAAAAAAAGAGAATAAAAAAGCTTCCTAAAAAATGAATGTCAATTAACTAGAATCAAATTCCCCGATTACCTACAGATCCTCCTGCTCAATGATATCTCTTATCCGAACTTCCAAACCAGGAAGCTCATTTTGAACAATGTCCCATAGAATCTTCAGGCTCACACCAAAATACTCATGGATAAGGATGTCTCTAAGACCAGCAACACTCCTCCAATCATAAGAGTATTTTGATCGAAGATCATCAGGAATATGCTTAGAAGCCTCTCCAATAACCTCCAAATTCCTCACAACAGCATCAACGACCATTTGATTCTCAGACAATTCTTCAAAAGAGAGATCCCCCACATAATCCCCTGTCCTCTCAATGCAGGTCAGTATATCATCCAAATAAAGCTTCACATTTCTAGACATAAACAGCTCCCCGTAAAATGTCCGCTCTTATCATTGGCTTTATACTCCCCATCAACACAAGGTCAACATCCCCTCCAAAGCCCTCTTCTAAAAAGTATTTAAGCGCCATATAGTTTTTAAAGGTCTCATTGCCCTCCTCAAACTCCACAAGAACATCAATATCACTACCAGATTTGTGGCCCCCGCTAACAAAGGAGCCAAAAAGACCAATCTGTTTTACACCATATTTCTCCTTGATCTCAACTTTCAGTTCATCAAGGACCTTAAGAATATCTTCTCTAGACTTCATAACAGCATCTTACTCAATGATTAGCTCCGATTGTTATTATAATTTATGGTTTTCAACCATTTTAAAAATAAGTCTTTATAAAATTATAAAAAAGCTTCTAAAAAAAGAAGGCTAATTGATCCCTTCAACCTCTTCTAAAAAGTCTTCCAATGTATCCAAGACCTTCTCCTCCCCGGCACGCTTTCTAAGATAATCCCTGTCTGAGACATCCCAATACCCAGCAAGCAGATACGTTGCCTGTTCGCAGTCTAATGATGAGTCCCAATGCTTACAAGCATTCAACCTGTCGACAATAATATCCTCCACACTTATAATCCTCATCTCAGACTCCCCTATCTTCATATTTTTAGTTCTAAGTTTAGTATAAGAGGAAACTATCTCCAAGCTCACATCCTCAGTGTACCAATGCCTTCCGCTTTTCTTAAAACCCATGGACTTCAGCACAGGTTCTAAAGCACCTTGTTTGGCTATTACATCAAGATCAAGGCTCTTATAAGCCCCTTGGGTGTAGAACTCAACCGCGGACCCACCCACAAGGATGGGCTTTTCACCTTTAACTTTAGAGGATATCTCCCCAAAGACCTCATATTTACGGCTCACCACGGCTCAACCACCACAGTCTTGTCACCGTATTTGACATTCTTTTTTACGCGACCCCTCACTATACGGCAGAACACTCGAAGTTCATCCGGATTTCTTTTCTTACGCTTTAAAGATATCTGATCCTCAAAAACAGCGCCGAGGGTCTCCTTGGAACGTCTTACCTTATCATCGATAGTAGAAAGGATCTGGCTTACATGGGGCTGACTTATGCCAAGCCTTATGGCTATCTCTTTTTGTGTCAGACCCTCTTTTCTAAGCCTAAGGGCCTCAAACTCTTTTTTTGTGAAAAATCCCTTATACCACCTTTTAAGCATATAATAAAATAATATTATATCTACTATAAAACTTTTGCAATAAACATAAACGATAAAATAAAAAAAATAAGATCCAAAGAATAACCAGACCCTGCCTCTTTATAATAAAGATAAGCACATCCATATAATATTATGAATAGAAAAGATGGGATAAAAAAAGCAATAATATTCTTTATTCTAATTTTAGTTTTGATAAGTTCTGGATGCATTGAAGAATCAACAGAAGAAGATGCTTCAACGGAAACAATGACCCGGACTCCTTCTTTAAAGCTTCCAGAACCCCCTCAAGAAACCCAGACACCGACTATAAAAGAAAGGATTACCTCCCTCTCAGAAAAAGAAATGTTCTATCCAAAAAAACCAGCACAGTTGTTCTCAAAAGAAAGTTTTTGGAACCAACCGCTGCCGGAGAATCCAAAAATTGACCCAAAATCAGAAGAAATGATAAACGCTTTAAAGTACGTCTTTGACTCTGGAGAAGGAGAGGACTTTGTCTTGACAAGAAAAGAATGGACAAACCCTGTTTATATGGCAGACAAAGACACACCCAGGGTGGATGTGCCCCTTTTAATCGACTGGTCACCCCTGCCGGATATGAAGCTTAAAAACGTACCGATCCCGTCATATGCCAGAGAAGATCCGGCCCTGGGCGACCCTGATGATGAGCAGGAATTTAACATAGGAGAGTCCATGGGCGACGCACAGATGGTGATCATAGATACTGAAACCAATACGTTATACGAATTCTGGCAGGCAAGACAGATAGATGAGAACGGAAAAAGGGTATTTACGGATGAAGAAAGAAAAAACGCAAAATGGGTGGCAAGCTGGGGGATAAGCTCCTCCATTGAAAGCGACGGAATATATCCGTGCGGAATGTCGGCAAGAGGGGTTGGGTCATCGCTTATAGCCGGAATGGTTTGGCCTGAAGAACTTGAAGCAGGATTGATAAACCACAAACTCGAATTCAGCTACCCTTATAACAACATCAAAGGGCCGGTGGGGATTTTTAGAGAAAACGACGGATGGATATCAGAAGAAAGACTGAAAAAAGAGGCAGGGAGAGCGGACATTTACCCAATTCCAGAAGGAGCGATAGTACAGCTTGATCCATCCATTGACCTTGACAGTTTCGAAGTAACCGACCCCAAGACAGGCGAAAAAAGAGCCCTTAAGCCTTACGAAAAAACTATAGCCGAGGCAATGCAGGAATACGGCATGGTAAACGTGGACAATGCAGGAACAATAGAGATACAGCTTATCTCCGAGGAGTCATACAAACCTTTTGGCAAAGACCCTTACAAGGGGCTCCTCCCAGGGGACACGTATGTCTTTATACCGAGAGAGTTTGTAGCCAACACACGTGTACTGGAGATGGGACCGTTTCAGGAAAACCTAAATTCCCTAACAGAAGAACAGTGGAAGATGTACAGCTGCAACGATGAAGATTGTCAGCCGGATCCAGATGAGATATGTGAAAGATAAAGAGGGTACACTTTACCCCCAACCAACAACCTTCTCGGGTTTTATCTTGTAAACTACCCTGACCTCTCCTTCCTGACGGTAGGGATACTTTTCCAAGTCGAGATATTTTTTTGCCAAACTATCTATGTGATCGTCAGCTCCTTCCTCGGTGATCTCAACAACCCTGCCGCGCACCCCAAGATACCTGTACGGATTATCGGGGTCCTGCATGGAAAGAGCAACCTTCGGATTGCTTCGCATATTCCGATCCTTTACCCTGCCCTTAGCAGAGTTTACAGCAACCAACTCGCCATCAAAATCGACCCAGACAGGAGTCACCTGAGGACTACCATCAGGCATAATGGTGGCAAGGTTGGCAAAGGCCTTTTTAGAAAACAGGTCCAGATAATCAACAGGTATATCATCAGACAAACAAAATCACCTCTTTCTAGAATCTAATACCCCAGTTATAAATATACCCTTAAAAAGCTGGTTAGAAAATGTGGGGAGGGGACAGCCCATGAGGAAAGATTAAAAAGAGCTTAATTTAACCTCATGGGCATATTAAAGTAAGTGCAATCCAATATTTAAAACTTTTTATCGATGTTGTCAAAAAGGCTGTCTTGAGCCCTTGTTCTAAGACATACACTAGTGTTAAGTCAACGACCCCCACCTAAAAGGTGGGGGCATGGACGTGCCTTAGTCTAGC
>JBHICB010000115.1:0-4486 GCA_046759365.1 Hydrothermarchaeales archaeon (SeqCode) | reverse complement strand
ATGATACAGGGGGGGATGGGCCTGGCTCCCGGTGGCAATATCAATCCGGAGGGCATTAGCATGTTCGAGCCGATACACGGTTCAGCCCCGAAATATAAGGGAAAGAACGTCGCCAATCCCCTGGCCACCATATTGGCGGGCCAGATGATGCTTGAGCAGCTTGGTGAGGACGAGGCAGGCAAGCTTGTAGAAGATGCGGTGATAGAGATCCTCAAAGAGGGCAAGATAAGGACCCATGACCTTGGAGGGAAGTCAAAAACTTCAAAAGTAGGTGATGCTGTAGCGGGGAAGGTAAAAGAGCTGGCGGGTTAGCTTCTTATCTCTTGTTTCTGAAGCCGTGCTCAAGGGAAAAACATTCAAAATTAAAAAGATAAGAACAACAGCAATCAAGATTTTTGTCTTCATGTTTTAATTTTCACATAATCTTTGTGCCGTTTTCGATATCACGGTCCACTGTCAATAACGAAATGTTACTATTGTCCTCTGCCACCATGAGCATGCCCTGTGATTCTACTCCCATTATATTCATTGGCTCCAGATTAGCGATGATTATGACCTTCTTGCCCTCTAGCTGGTCTGAAAAGTAAAAGGGCTTTGTCCTAACAACGATCTGCTTTTCCTCCCCTATATCGACTGTGACCTTGTATAGATTTTCAACGCCCTCTATCTCCTCAACCTTTGTGATCTCCCCTACCCTAAGGTCAATTTTCTCAAAATCTCGGATATCAACGTCTTTATTTGCCATCCCACCATCATTACCTAGGTCAAATATAAAATACTTCTCCCGACCATCAAATTAAAATAGAGCCAATGCTTACGAAGAAGAGGTGATCTAAATAGGTGAGAAAATTCTGATAACATGCGCACTGCCGTATGTAAATAACGTGCCGCACATAGGCAATATAGCCGGATCTCATCTGCCTTCCGATATTTTCGCAAGACTTTGCAGATTGGCAGGCTATGAAACACTCTTTGTAGGTGGGTCAGATGAGCACGGCACACCGAGCGAGGTAACAGCAGAAAAGCTCGGTATAACGCCCAAGGAGCTTTGCGACAAATATTATTGGGTTCACAAGGAGATCTACGAGTGGTTGGACATAAGCTATGACAACTTCTCCAGGACATCCCTTGAGTTACATCATGATCTGACAAGAGACTTTTTTGACAAAATCTATAAAAACAGATACATAAGTGAAGACAAACTAACACTGCCCTACTGCAAAGAATGCCACAGAGTTCTGCCTGACAGATATGTTGTAGGCACATGTCCTAAATGCGATTATGAAGAAGCTAGAGGAGACCAGTGCGAAAACTGCTCCACCCTTTTAAATCCTGTTGAGTTAAAAGAGCCTCGTTGCACAATATGCGGGTCAAAACCTGTAATGAAGGATATAAAACACCTCTTTTTTAACCTAAATGAGCTTGAGCCCAAGCTGGAAGAGTGGATAAGTAGCAAAGAAGGGATTTGGAGCGACCAGGTCGTTAAGATGGCCATGGGTTGGATCAAAGAGGGGCTAAAACCAAGATGCATAACAAGAGATATAAAGTGGGGCGTAAAGGTCCCCTTAGAGGAGTACAAAGACAAGGTCTTTTACGTCTGGTTTGATGCCCCAATAGGCTATGTCTCATCAACAAAAGAATGGTCCATCAAAAAAGGCAAGCCAGACTACTGGAAGGAATTCTGGCAGAACCCAGATGCAAAGATTATACATTTTATAGGAAAGGACAACATCCCATTCCATACAATTTTCTGGCCGGGGATGCTCCTTGCCAGAGGTGATTATAGCCTACCATACAGGGTGGCCGGTTTACAGTATCTGAATTTCGAAGGAGGCAAGATTTCCAAATCCAAAGGATGGGGCATCTTCTGCGAGAATCTTCCAAAAGCAGGTTTAAGCTCGGATATTTGGAGGTTCTACCTTACACTTCTTATCCCTGAAACCAATGATACGGAATGGAAGTGGAAGGAGTTTCAAGAAAGGGTGAACAAAGAGTTAGTAGGAAACTTTGGCAACTTCATTTATAGAACCTTAAGTTTTATAAAGAACAACTTTAATGGGGAGGTTCCAAGTCCTAATTTGAAAGAGAAAGACAAAAAGTTACTAGAAGCAGGAAAAAAATATGCTGAGGAGGTAAAACAACTTATTTTGGATGTGCACATCAGGGATGCGTTAAGAAAGGTTTTGGAGTTCTCTGATAACGGCAACAAGTATCTCCAAGAGAATGAGCCCTGGAAGACCATCAAAGATGATAAAGAGAAAGCCAAAACCACACTCTATGTCTGTGCCAACGTTTGCCATGACCTGGCCGTGCTCATCTCCCCTTTTTTGCCGAAGAGTGCCGAGAGGATAAGCGACCAATTTGGGGTAAAACTGGGGGGACTTGAAGACGTTGGTTGTGCCAAGGTAAAGGCTGGGACAAAAATCGGAACACCCGCACCCCTCTTTCCGAAGTTGGATGAAAGGGACATAGAGGGCTTGAAGAGGATTACAAGCAAGGTGACAGAATTTGAAGAGATGTTCAGGCCCGATGTTAGCTACAAGGAACTTAGCAGATTCGATATAAGAACCGCCAAAATAATAGATGCAGAAAAGATTGAAGGTGCAGATAAGCTTTACAAACTTAAGATAGATGTCGGTGGGAAGAAGAAGCAGCTTGTGGCCGGAATTGCAAAACAGTACAAGACCAAAGAGCTTGTGGGGAGGACCATTGTGGTCATTAATAATCTAAAACCCGCAATAATAAGGGGGGAGAAAAGCGAGGGAATGCTATTGGCCGCTGTAGTTGGTGATAAGATCTCCTTGGTAACCGTGGACAAAGAAGTGGAAAGCGGTAGCAAGGTAAAGTAGAGGGGGATCATGGAGATAGTGCCTTTGGCCGCAGACTCTATGGGTACTCGTAGCATGGCAACCTATGTTGAAACATCCGATTCTAAAATCTTAATCGATCCCGGCGTTGCCCTAGGTCCCTACCGTTATAGATTGCCACCCCACCCTTACGAGATCGAGCGAATGAATGAGCACTGGGCAAAGATCAAGGACTACGCCAATAAGGCAGACATACTCATCGTGACTCACTACCACTACGATCACCACGATCCACAAGAACCAGAGATTTACAGGAACAAAGAGGTTTTCCTAAAACACCCCAATGAGAACATAAACAGGAGTCAGAAGAAAAGGGCTTCATACTTTATAAAACAACTAAAAGACAAACCAAAAAAGTTAAAGTATTCAGATGGCAGGACTTTTTCCTATGGGGATACAACGATAAGGTTTTCAAAGCCGGTTTTTCACGGGACAAATGACAGATTAGGATATGTAACAGAGGTCTCAATAAGGGAGGGAGATTTATGTTTTCTGCATACCTCAGATGTCGAAGGTCCTAGCATCGATGACCAGGCGGAATTTATATTTAATGAGAAGCCGAACGTCCTTTTTCTCGATGGTCCTCTCTCATACATGCTGGGGTATCGCTATTCATATGCGAGTCTAGAGTCTTCTATAAAGAATATGGTAAGGATTATAAAGGAAACTCCCATCGAAAACTTAGTCCTAGATCACCACTTCTTAAGGGATCTGAAATGGGAAGAGAGGATAAGCAAGGTATTCGAAATGACAAAAGCAAAGGATGTAGAAATCCTGACTTCAGCGGAGTTTTGGGGCATGAAAAATGATATGTTTGAGGCCAGAAGGAGAGAACTCTATGAAGAGTTTCCTGTTTGAGGAGAGTATGAGCTTCTGGTTAGGAAAACTTTTCTATCTAGATAACATAATTAGGAATTTGATTACCTAACAAGTTCCAAGAATGCCTGTGCCCTCTCCGATATCTCTATCTCGCTTATCTCCTCGAGCCCCTCAAGTCTCTCTTCTGGTATTACATCTCTCCTGCCTAGTCTTACCAAGATCTTCATGACTTCCTTTAGCTCTTTTAGATCAGATATCACGATCTCTGACGCGTCTTCCAATCTAAGCCGGGAATTTATGTAAAGGGCAACACCACCGACCGCTCTGCTTGATGTTACCTTTAGGTAGTCTTTTAGGATATCTTCTAACTCGAATTTTTTGAAGATTACGTCGCTGGCTTCCTTTATCACCGTTATTCCTGGATCGATGAATTTGCCTATAACAGATACTAGGTCCTCGCCCTCCAAAATAACCAACGCTTTCTCGAGCTGGTTCTCTTCAGGTATGGGCTGTAAGCCCGGGAATATGCTGGCGTATCTCCTCTCCCTGTAGGGCTTTATAAGTAGGAACCTGAACACATCCCACGCAAAGAGCATTTTGGGTATCTGTGACAGAACCTTCTTCCTGAGATCCTGTCTATAGGATATCGAATCCTCCAGTTCGAGGTCTAAGTTGCCCCTCCTATCCATTAAGCCTAGTTCTTTGAGTTTGTCCTCGAAGGCATCCATCATTTCTCTCTTTTCTTCATCTACCCGAATATCTATCGGCATAGTAATGTCGCCGGTGTTCTGGATCATGGC
>JBHICB010000114.1:0-4522 GCA_046759365.1 Hydrothermarchaeales archaeon (SeqCode) | reverse complement strand
ACATCGACCATCATCCTTAAGGCGATTCCAAACACAACATAAGGGGTTAAAACGAGCAAGAATTTTTCATCGAAAGGAACAAACTTAAAAAGATATTTTGAGCATAGCCATAGGATAAAAAGCAGGATTACAATCGCTAAAAAGTAATCCTGAACGGTATATGCTGCCATTTCTTATTCTCCTTTAGCCTGAGCATGCCAGTCGTTCTTTAAATATCCTTCTAACACCAATGTTTTGCCATGAGCTGCCTATTGGGAAAGTGATGCTCTGATAAAAACTGTGTGACAAAATGTTTTTCTACTACATGACATAAAGCTACTGCCATGAAAACCAAGCTTATGCAGCTCCCAAGGAGTGTCCTAGTTGGGGAGGGCGCCATAGAGAAAACGAGCAATCTGTGTCAGGACCTGAAACTCGATGGCACAGCACTGGTACTCTCTGGTCAACATACATACAAAATCGCAGGCGAACGGGTTCTTGAGATCATAAATAACAGGTACAAAGCTATTCATTTGATAGTTAATGAGGCCAGCATGGATGAGGTGAAGAAAGTTGAGGCTGTAATAAATAAAGAGGGCATTGAGTTCTTGGTTGCGGTGGGAGGAGGTAAGGTTATAGATGTTGCAAAGCTTGCTTCGACTCGCAGTGATATTGAGTTTGTCAGCGTTCCTACCGCTGCTTCGCATGATGGTATAGCCTCTGCTCGTGCTTCTGTAAAGGACGACGATAGTACTGTTTCAATAAGCGCAAGAGCCCCAATTGGGGTAATTGCAGACACCAAGATAATTAGAATGGCGCCCTATAAGCTAATGGCGAGCGGTTGCGGTGATATAATCGCAAATTATACAGCAGTAAAAGACTGGGAACTGGCAAGGGATGTCACGGGTGAGGAATTCAGCGAATATTCGTCTGCACTTTCCCTGATGACGGCGAAGATCATAATGGACTCTTGCGACAAGATAAAAGACAGATCAGATGAGAGTGTCAGAAAGGTTGTAAAGGCTCTGATCTCGTCTGGAGTTGCAATGAGTATAGCGGGCTCATCAAGGCCTGCCTCCGGCTCTGAACACAAGTTTAGTCATGCTTTGGATGCTACAGCCCCAAATCCGGCCTTACACGGCGAACAGTGCGGCGTAGGTACAATTATTATGATGTATCTCCATGAGGGAGATTGGCAAAAGATCAAAGATACATTAAAAAAAATTGGGGCTCCTACCAGTTCAAAAGAATTGGGGATAGAGGACAAATATATCATCAAAGCCTTGGTTAACGCAAGAGATATAAGACCTTCAAGATACACAATACTCGATGAGGCCAAGTTAACCGAAAAAGATGCGATTGAGGTTTGCGGAAAATGCGGAGTGACTAAATGAAAAAGCTTATAACCCTGATCCCCCCTGAGCATGCAAAGATAGGCTATCAGTTTATCCATTATGGCACAGTAGACGAATGTGAAGACTGCGATTTCAAGATGGTCTGCATAGACAACCTTGAGGAAGGAAGAAAATACGAAGTTATTGGATTAAAAGAGATGGAGCACGAGTGCGAACTATATGGTAAAGTAAATGTGGTGGAAGTAAAAGAAAGCGATCATCTACTCGCTATCAATCCAAAATATGCGTTCATAGGCTCTTCGATCCATTTTGTTCTGCCTGATTGCCTCAATGTATTCTGCCAAAATTCAAAAATCTGCAATCCCGAGGGAATAAAAGAAAATGATAAATGCGAGATCGTAGACGCATTGGCCAAAATAGATTGCGAGAAAGGGTATGACCTCCAGACAATCAAGGTGAGAAGAGTCGTCAAATAATTCTTAAGACGCAATGTTGATCTACCTTTGCACGCTTTTTTGAGACCTTTTCTGTGGTAGAAAGATTTTTAATTCTCCCCGAAAAGCTTAGAGTTGATAGAGATGTTGACCTGCAGGCTGGACGAGCTAAATAAAGATCAGAAGAGAAAATTTTTTGATCGGAAAGGATTGATGATAACTGAAGATGTTTCACGTAGTGTGAAGAAGATCGTAGATGATGTCAAAAGAAATGGTGATTCGGCAATCAGATCATTTACCGAGCTATATGATGGTGTCTCACTATCAGATTTTAGAGTAACAGATGAAGAATTTGAAAACGCCACCAACAGGGTCGATGAAAATGTCTTTAAAGCGTTGGAGGTTGCTTACAAAAACATAAAAGAGTTCCATGAGAAACAGCTCAAGGGCGAATGGTTTTACGAAAAAAAAGGTATAAGACTTGGACAGATAACCCGCCCTTTTGAAAGCGTCGGCTGTTATGTGCCCGGAGGTAAAGCAAATTATCCGTCAACGGTATTGATGACGGTTGTCCCTGCGAAAGTAGCGGGGGTGGATAGGGTTGTGTGTGTAACCCCCCCAAATAGGGATGGCAATGTGAATGATTTCACATTGCTAGCCTACATGATATCTGGGGCAAAAGAAGTTTACAAGGTTGGAGGTGCTCAGGCTATAGCTGCCCTTGCCTATGGAACTGATACAATACCAAAGGTAGAAAAGATAGTCGGCCCCGGAAACATCTACGTAACTGCCGCAAAAAACCAGGTCTTTGGGGATGTCGCAATAGACAACCCTGCAGGTCCAAGCGAAGTCCTCATAATCGCCGATGAAACTGCTAACGCGGGATTCATAGCGGTTGATATGATAGCCCAGGCAGAACACGATGTCAACGCATGCAGTGTCTTGATTTCTTCATCGGAAAAGATCGCTGAAGATGTGAAAAATATCCTAGAAAATTCTAAATTTAATAGAGAGGAGACAAAGAAGGCGCTGGAGAAGAATGGGGCCATCGTCACGGTGGATAATATAGATGAAGCAGTAAAATTCTCAAACAAATATGCCCCAGAGCATTTGCAGATAATAGCCTCAAATGATAAGGAGATCTTAAAAGAGATTAGAAACGCAGGTTCTATTTTTCTGGGTAATTTCACCCCAGTTGCATGTGGGGATTACGCTTCTGGAACAAACCATGTGCTACCGACTATGGGTTATGCAAAGGTCTACTCAGGCCTGAGTGTATTCGACTTTGTAAAACTCATCTCTGTTCAAAGATTAGAAAAGGAGGCTCTGGAAGAATTAAGTGATGTTATTATTACCCTTGCAGAGGCAGAAGGATTGATGGGTCATGCAGAGAGTGTAAGAAAGAGGATTAAAAAATGAAACGAAGATATTCCGGTAATATCACCCCCCAAATGGATGGCGAAAGTGTAAAGATCGCTGGGTGGGTACACGACATAAGGGACCTTGGCAAACTGAGGTTTATACTGATCAGAGATAGAGAGGGGATAATCCAGATCACCCTGCCAAAAAAAGAGGTTTCTACTGATGTTTTTTCGAAAAGCGAAGAGCTTGGCAGAGAATGGGTCGTCGAGATAGAAGGTGTTGTCAAAGCCATGGACAAGGCGCCGAACGGTTATGAGATACTTCCTCAAAAAATAGAGATATTGAATTCCTCAGATTCCCCTCTCCCCTTGGATCCAACTGGCAAAGTTCCCGCTGATCTGGATACGAGGCTAGATAACAGAATAATGGATCTTAGAAGACACGAAAATCTTGACATTCTCAAGCTCAGGTCTGTGGTCCTAACATCGGTTAGGGATTTCTTTTTAAAAAACGATTTTGTAGAGGTAAATACACCGAAGCTCGTAGCATCAGCCACGAAAGGCGGCACAGAACTGTTCCCTATAAGCTATTTTGAGCGCGAGGCGTTCTTGGGGCAGAGTCCACAGTTATACAAACAGATGCTTATGGCGTCGGGTTTGGACCGGATTTTTGAGATCGCCCAGATCTTCAGGGCAGAAGAACACAATACTCGGAAACATTTGAATGAAGCCGTCTCAATAGATGCTGAAGCTGCATTTTGTAATGAAGAGGATGTAATGAAGATATTGGAAAATCTCATCCATTCCACATACTCAAAGATAATTGAGAAACATGGAAAAGAGATTGGATCATTAAAAAACATTAAAGTTCCCACATGCCCTTTCGAGAGAATCTCATACAGTGACGCCATTGACGAGTTGCAGTCTCATGACCTAGGCATCCAGTGGGGTGAAGATTTCCCAACAATTGCTGAGAAGAAGCTTGGAGAGCGTCATTCCAACTTTTACTTTGTCACAGATTGGCCCACAGACATCAAGCCTTTCTATACCATGCCTAGAGAAGAGGAGGACATATGTGCCGCCTTTGATCTGATGTATAGAGATGTCGAATTGGCATCAGGGACAAAAAGGATTCATGACTATAAACTGCTCAAGGAGAGGATAGAGGCAAAGGGATTAAACCCTCAAAACTTCACCTTTTATCTGGACGTCTTCAAATACGGCATGCCCCCTCATGCCGGTTGGGGTCTGGGCCTTGATAGGCTTATGATGGTCATAACAGGTGTTAAGAACATCAGAGAAGTCGTTATCTTCCCGAGAGATAGGAAACGACTTACGCCATAATGGAATATGTAAACCCCAATTTTACATTTTTATTAAACATAACTTTATT
>JBHICB010000113.1:0-4562 GCA_046759365.1 Hydrothermarchaeales archaeon (SeqCode) | reverse complement strand
CCTCTCGGTCTTAGTAGAAGGTAAAACAATGAAAGAGGTTGCATACTTCATATCAGAAAAACTTGCCCCTCTTGAACAGGTGCAGGGGACAGTCACCCACTTTTTGCTGAAAAAATTCAAAGAGAACGGCATTATTTATGAGGAAAACGAAGAAAACAAGAGGCTGGCGATAAGTCCATGAGCTCCAATAAAATCTCCGAACGGGCCAAGGGCGTTCCTCCTTCTGGAATCCGCAAATTTTTTGAGATGGTCCTCGGCATGCCCGATGTCATCTCACTAGGGGTTGGCGAGCCAGACTTTGTAACACCTTGGCATATTAGGGAGGCCTGCATTTATTCTCTTGAAAAAGGAGATACCATGTATACCTCAAATTTCGGCCTACTTGAGTTAAGAGAGGAGGTTTCAAGACATTTGAAAACGGAATATCAAGTAGAATATCAGGCTGGTAATGAAATTCTGATCACGACCGGCGTAAGTGAGGCCTTCGATCTGGCTATAAGGGCTATAGTAAATCCTGGTGATGAGGTAATAATCCCTGAGCCGTGTTATGTCTCATATGTTCCCTGTACAATCTTTGCAGGAGGAAAGCCCATTTTGGTAAAAACAAAAGTTTCAGATGAGTTTAAAGTAACCGCAGAGGAAATAGAGGACAAAATAACCAAAAAATCAAAGGTATTGGTTCTGAGTTATCCTAACAATCCAACCGGGGCTGTGATGAGTAGAAAGGGACTAGAAGAGATCGCAGATGTAGTAAACGAGCACGACCTTATGGTTATCTCAGATGAAATATATGATAAACTCACATATAACGGAAGACATACATGTTTCAGTTCCTTAAACGGTATAAAGGATAAAACGATCTTGCTCAATGGTTTCTCAAAGGCCTACGCCATGACGGGCTGGCGAATCGGATACGCGGCTGCAAATAATGAGATTATAGAGGCGATGATGAAGGTTCACCAGTACTCAATGCTCTGTGCCCCAATAACAGGACAAATGGCGGCAATTGAGGCCTTGAAGAATGGTGAGGAAGAGATGAAGAGGATGGTAAGAGAGTATGATAGGAGAAGGCGAATAATAGTAAAAGGCCTAAACCAGATAGGCCTTGAATGTTTCGAACCGAAAGGTGCATTTTATGCCTTTCCATCTATTAAAAGTAGCGGGCTTAAATCAGAGGAGTTTGCCAAGGCTTTGCTTGAAGAACAGAGCGTCGCTGTAGTTCCAGGCACTGCCTTTGGTAGCTCTGGTGAAGGCTTTGTCAGGTGTGCTTATGCCGCATCTATCGAAAATATAAATGAAGCACTGTCAAGGATGGAGAAGTTCCTTACCTGATATTATTTACAGTGGAACTATGAATCAATTATTCAAAGATGTATTAAAACCAGTAGTGCCATTCTGGCACATATCCGGCAACTCTAGGCGGTTCTTTTAAGTAATCCAAATAAACACCAGATATCTCGAAATTCTTTCTCCACTGATACTCGTATATGACAAAATCTACCAAGTCAGGAGGGGGTGGGAGATGCCATATTGGTATGAAGATTTCTTCGTCCTCTGTCGTTTTCTCAACCTTCTCAATGGGATAATAATCCAAGTCTGTTGTTGCCAATAGAGTAGAGGTCAAAGGTATAGATGAAATAGTCAATGGTGACGATGAAGTAGTGAACCAATCGTCCCAGTCCACAACATCTATTTCCCTAGTTTCTTCTGTCTCAGGAAGCTTAAATGTCTCCCAGTAATATTCACTTGCGTCAAAATCGTTTGCATCTGCAAAGATGCTCGGATATGATGTGATTAGGGTTGCATCTTTCACAACATAAGGGGCTGTGACAAATCCATAAGTGCTCGCATTGGGTTCAAACCTGATTATTGCAGAAAATTTAGTTACCTCGATAAATGGAAGGTCCTTTTCTAGAGAAAAAGGATTTATTATACCTGTCCCTGTAGAAGTAACCTTTATATGAACCATTAATCGTTCGTTGGGCCTTATATACCATCCTCTTTTAGTCTCGCCAAGTTCGGGATATGCCAGACTCGCCCCCCTGCTAATCGGCGTTGCACTTGTCATGACAAAATGTGTATTTCTAAACGAAGAGAAATCGTCTTTGTCACCCCATTTTTCTTTAAAGGCCATCCGGCTTACAGATTCCAACATTATGGCTTGACCCTGGGCCCCATCGATATTGTCGGAATGAAGGGTACTTAAATCGGAAGGGAGCGTTATCAAAACCTTCTCATATCCAGTGTTTTCGATCTCAAATTCTATGTCTAAGGAAAGATCGGTGAAGGTGATGTCCTCCGGCATTTGAGTGATATCTAATACCTTTACTTCAGAGGATGGTACTGCTCCCTGGACTGAAGGGATTACTATTAAGATCAAAAGAAGGACAATCCATTTCTTTCTCAACCTACTCCCTCATCAATCGATTTTTTCCATCCAAGATGCAGGCTTAGGCTTGGAAATTGTAGCAAGAAGCTTACCCCTCTCTTCATCGTCTATCAATTTTGATACAACTTTTGAGGCTTCAATCTCGTCCATTTCCACAAGCATTAGGTACTCCAAACCAGCACCAAAGTCCCCGATATTCGTCTCTCTTTCAATTGTATTCAACTTTACACCATACTCTTCCAAAGACGTTGTTATATAACTTTCAGGAATCTTACTAGCTGCAGCGGCCTTCTGAATCTCACTGATATCAACATTATATGTACTTTGTGATTGCCTCATCTTATACCCCACACTTGCATCAAAGAAATCACTTCCAGGAGTAACTGAACCCAAGCTACCGATAGATAGTGTGGTAATAGTCCCTTTACCTTCAGATCCTCCTCCGGTATCTGTCTTCAATTCACTTTCAGAAAGTTCGATTATCCCACTACTCTGGGCCCTCATTATAGCCATTACTTTTCCGTCCTTTGCCAGATACTCTGCACGAGTACTCTGGTTTGGAAGGCCCTCGTCGTCAGTGATTATATAGTGGATGTTGATACTATCTCCAACTTCTACAAAACCCCCTGTAAACTGCTCTCTTTCAAGTCGAATAGGAACGTATTCTATTCCAATCTCAAAGAAATATACATTTTTAAGTTCATCATAAGACAACTGGTCAATTTGACGCTTGATGCCCTCCAATCCACTATAAGCTACTGTACCTACTTGCATTCCAATTGCTTCAAACTCTGCCGCTTTAGTTTCTGCCTCTGTTTTAGCCTCATCCATCAAAGATTTCATCACTACTTCCCAAGCGTCATCAACTATTGCATTGCCATCAATTGCCTCAATCTCTTGAATTGTTTTTGCACTCTGGATCTGTTCGAGAACTTTTTGTTTTTCAGTACCCAAATCTGTCGGCGTACCTTTGAATGCTTCTTTCACTTCTACTGTCTTATTCAACTTAGCGGATTCCAGCCTCGCCGCTTCTTCCGCTGAAAGTTTTGCCTCAGCGGCTTTCCTCTCCTCTGCAGCTTTTTGGGCTTTTTGGGCTTCTGCGGCGGCTTTTTGGGCTTCTGCCGTTTTAGTCCCTTCCTTCTCCTTCCCCGCAGTAAACATTTTCAATCCTACTGTTGCGACAACACCCACTATGATCAAGACAACTACGATGCCTACAATCCTTGCAAGCTTTTTTCTCTTATCTGGCTCCTCCTCCCCTGGAGCTTCTGCAGGAGTGGCTGGTGCGGGGGCTGCAGCCGGTACCTCCTTCTTTTCGGCAGGAATTTTCTTTCTAAGGGCTTCAAGCCTGCCTACGATGTCATCATCTTTCTTTGCATCGGGCATATTATCGCTCCTCTAGAGCCAATACACTGATAATTGGACTGATTTTATACTATCCCCAAGTTGCATATATAAGCCTTTCCCTAGGAGCCAAAACCTCAATAATTATCTAAAATAACTCTTTATTTTGGATATAAAACCTTTCTCTTGTGGAGTATATCTCTTTCCAATCAGATTTGCTGCCAACGTTTTTATAATTATAGATGGTTTTGAGTCGGGATACTCCAAAACGAAAGGCACCTCGTATGCTAAGGCCTCTTTAATACTCTCGCTTTCAGGGATAATCGAAATGACGCTTGAATCCAATGTATTTTCAACTTCGCCCTTATCCAGCTCTCTACTTTTATTTTCCACCCGGTTCATGATCACACCTACCACCTTGGCACCCATCCTTTCAGCTAAAATCTTCATTTTCAATGCATCAGAGACGGATGAGACCTCAGGCATTGTGACTATAATCACTTCTTGTCCCCCGTCCATGACCATGGCCGCATCTCTACCTGCGGGGGCATCTATGACAAGGATGTCGACGTCCTTGGGAATCTCCCTCAAAGAAGCCTTCAACATCTCCATATTCTCTTCATTGAAGCCATCAAGAGTAATCCCTGCCGGTATCACCCTCACACCACACGGCCCTTCGTACATAACGTCCTCAATACTTACCATGCCTGTCAATGTATCGATCAATGGCAATGTGGAATTGATTCGTCTTTTGTAAGAAAATATTTCTTTTTCTGGCTTGATAAGTCTTTTTCCTGAGTCTTATTACATATTCCTTTTCGATCTGATG
>JBHICB010000112.1:0-4598 GCA_046759365.1 Hydrothermarchaeales archaeon (SeqCode) | reverse complement strand
CAGTCGTAGTTGTCGCTATCTCTGGAATAGATGTACCAATGGAGGTCACCGTAAGCCCTATCAAGAGGTCGGATACTCCCACAGATTTTGCGATTAAGCTCGCTGAATCGACGGTTACATCACTGGCTTTAATCAATACGGCAATACCTATAATCATCAGTGCAAAATCCTGCAATAATAAACCAAAACTGTATCCAGCCATTGATGCTCCTCTCAAAAGTATTCTAGTTACTGGTATGATATCGAATGTTTAATATAAACTTTTTATAACTCTTCTATCCAGATCAAAAAATAGCCTACTTTGGATAATGTTTTTCAAAACAATCTGGACAGGACACAAGGGAGATAGTAGAGCCGTCTTCTAGCTCTTTTTCGCTGAATTCAGAGCAGTAATAGCAAACTTTTTTGCCGCAGTGCTGGCACCTGCCTACGATGGCCTCAGGCGACATAAGTTCATTTCCGCAGTAATCACAGCCAATGGTCATATCTGCACCGGCAATAGATAGCACACCCTATTTATATTATTTTGTGATCCTGAAAGGGGCCAATTAAGGGTAAAAAAGTGAATAGGGTTTAAATTATGTTTGGATCACTCTTCAAATTCGAGATCGCTCCCGTATAAGTCTCCAAAATACTTAAGCTTCTCTTCTTTGTCCTCGCCAGTTGTAGCGTCGACAATCAGTATTTCTGTTCTATCATGTTGGGTTTTTTCTGTCATCTTGTACTTACTTTGCTTGAACTTCTTGACCTCGTGTCCACAGTTGTGACAGATTAGAATAATTTTGCCCTCCTTGTTTCGAGGAAACAATGTATTTTTACATCTTGGACAGAATTCCAAGAAAATCCCTCCAACAATTTGAATTTTTGATATTTGTTAACATCTTAAACGTTTTTGAAAAGAGAACGAAAATAATGCCATTGTTAACTTTCAGGATTAAAAAAGAGGTGAAGTTATGGTCACTATTACAGAAAGTGCTTCTCAGGAATTGAATAAACTTATGGAAAAGGATGAAAGATCTGGTCTGGGTTTAAGAATTTTTACAGCCGGCTTTTCATGTAGCGGGCCACAATATGGTTTGGCATTCGATGATAAGCCGAAGGATGGGGACGAAGTTTTAGATTGCAACGGAGTAAGTGTATTTTTGGACAGTAAAACAAAAGAAGAACTGGATGGGGCAGAAGTCGACTACATAAAATCCGAGTACGGGGAAGGTTTTGTTGTAAAGAATCCCAATGCCGAAGGGGGCTGTGGTTGCGGACCGACCTGTGAGTCCTGTGGCTGAACTTCCTTAGAGGCATGGAAGAATAGGTCGATAAAAACTGTTAAACTCACTCTGTGCTTGCCAAACCCACGCCAAGGATTATCAAGATGCCGTTTATGACAACGAAGAGCGATATAGCTTCGCTTAATATCAGCCAAGCTAGAATGGTTGTAAAAACAGGTATCAAAAATATAAAGAAACTGGCCTTGGATGCCTCCATCCTTTTCAACACATCAAACCACAGAAAATACGCTATTGCAGTAGGGAAGATCGCCAGTACTATTACAACAATCCACATAAAGGATGATAGATTTGCGATTTCATGTATCGGCTCTACAAAGGGGAGGAAGAGTAATAGTATAAGGGTACCCAGTATTGTACTCAGGGAAACAACCATCAGGGGTTCATCCTTTTCTAACTTTGCCTTGGAAAAAACGGTGTAAAAACCATAGGAGATGGCAGAGCCTAAAAGAAGCAGATTACCGAAACTATAGTCTGTAAGTTCTATAAGTAAAAGAAGATTTCCATTGCTTGAGATCATAACAGCCCCAAATAATGCCAATAAAGCACCGCCCGCCTTTTTATAACCCAAGCTTTCACCTAGAAAGGCGGTTGCAAGTATGGCAGTAAAGATGGGCCCTGTGGCTTGTATGATACTGGATACATATGCGGTTGTATACTGCATCCCCCAATTTTGAAACACATTGGGCAGGAATATCCCAGTGAAACCTATTACTGATAACATTATCCAGTTATCTTTAAGGTAATCTATCACATGAGACGTTTCGTACTTCCAAAGAACCATTGCAAGAAAGATCATTGAAGCAAAAACGAAGCGCAATGTTGCAAGGGTTACTGGAGGAACCTCAGTTAATCCAATTTTTATTAGAATAAAAGACGAAGCCCACAAAAAAGTTGCGATTATCAAAAGAGAAATTGCAGTCCTGTCCACCTTTGGCATGAATAACTGTTTTTGTCGAGGCGATATTTTAATCTACGTGTCCGCATAATATAATTCGAGGGATTGAATTTGAGCAAAGTCACCGTTTTGCTATTCACGACAAAAAATTGTCCAGACTGCAAGGCGGCCAAGACGCTTTTAAATGATCTCAAAAAGAAGTATGATTTTAACATTAGAGAGATGGATCTGGAACGGTGGTATATAGAGGCTTTACAGCACCAGGTTGCATCAGCACCTTCGATAGTTATCGGCAACCACGTAGTATCCAGAGGAGAGGTTCCGGAAAAAAAGTTTCTAATCGAAGAAATAAAAAAGGCCATGGGGATAAAGGCCAAGGTTGACTAGACCCATCATTTGCCCATTAGGATCAGAATGATTCCGAACAAGAGTAGGAAGACCCCAATTATTATCCAAGAGAGAAACGACGGAACATATCTACTAAGAAAGGTGATCACTCCAATCAATAAAAAAAGCAAGCCAGTCATCAATAGGAAAAATCCAACAACCTCTAATTTAACCCTCCTACTAAACTCTTTTCTCTTCTTATCAATCTCTTTGTACTCTATAAAGCCTTCAAATATTCGATCTAACATCTTGCCCAAGCCAGATTTCTTCTCCATATCCATCCCTAGACTAACTTATAATGCTTTGAATTAATAAATATTGTTGGGAGGTTTTAAAAGAAGCGTTGACCCATTTTTTTATCAAAAAACTGGCCAAAACTCGTTTCCATTTCTATTCTTCCATAAAAATCAGCAATGTCATACCATCCCAGTCTACTTTAATTAATAAGGGGTTTAATACTCCTATAAACCTGGTTATAAAAAACGTATTAATGGGATAATAAGGAGGAGAAAATTAATAGTCCAAGCCCCTTATGGTTTTCTTGTCTTCATCATAATGGTGCTTGATATTCTGCATCTCAGTTATTACATCAGACATCTCCTGTAACTCCTTGCTTGGCTCTCTACCAGTTATGATTATATCTATCTCCCCTCTCTTATCCAAAAGGGATAGTAACCCCCTTTTTTCGATTAACTTGAATTTCAATGCATACAGTACTTCATCCAATATCAAAAGGTCGCATTCTTTTCTGTCAAGAACCCTCTCGGCCAGCGTTAGCCCTTCCTTCACCTTCTTCAAATGCTCATCACGATTTTTTTTATTTACAAGAAAATCAGGTGCTCCACAGAGGTGTACTTTGATGTTTTCTACTCCTTTTAGGAATTTGAACTCTCCAGTATCTTTTCTACCCTTCATAAACTGTATAATCACTACCATCTTTCCCTGTCCTGTAGCCCTCACCGCATGACCGATAGCGGAGGTTGTCTTCCCCTCCCCTCCTCCTGTGTAGAGGATAATTCTCCCCTTCATTTTTTACGTCCCTCTAAAATGGACAAACATCACCTGGACAACTCCCAACAGATTCTGACCCTACTTCTACCCCTTCGCCCTCGCTTACTGTACCTATATATAATACTTGTTCTCGCTTGCTACCATATCTATAGACTGTTATACCCTTACAATTGAGTTTATAAGCCATCATATAGATTCTCTTGACATCATCAATGGATGCATCATTGGGCAGGTTTACTGTTTTAGAGACGGCACTATCGACATGCTTTTGAAATTTCGCCTGCATCTTCACATGCCACTCAGGAGATATGTCCATAGCTGTTGCAAATATGCTTTGGACCTTTTTGGGGATCTCTTTTATATCTCTTATAGAGCCGGTCCTTGCTATTTTTTTCAAAAGCTCTTTGTTGTAAAACCCACCTCTTTTTGCAATTCTTTCAAATGCAGGGTTTACCTCTAACAATCTCGTTCCTTCCATAACTCTTCTAAAGAATGATACGGCGAACAATGGCTCAATGCCGCTGACGGTATTTGCGATTATGCTTATAGTACCCGTAGGGGCTATGGTAGTGATTGATGCGTTGCGCATGGTCTTGTAACCCTTTTTTTCCCAGACGCTACCTTTAAAGTTGGAAAAAGAGCCCCTGTCCTTGCCTATCTCAACAGACTTCTTCCTCGCCTCATCCGATATAAATTTCATGACCTTCTCAGCAGTAGCCAAAGCCTCCTTGGAGTCATAAGCTATCTCAAGCTCAATAAGCATCTGAGCAAAACCCATGACACCCAATCCAATCTTTCTGTTAGACTTTGTCATCTCCTCGGTCTTGGAGAGAGGATATTTGGAGGCATCTATCACATTGTCCAAAAAATGGACAGCAGATCTGACAGTCTTTCTAAGTTTTTCAAAATCAATCTCGACATTTCCATCATTGAAAACAAGCATTTTTGATAAATTAACTGAGCCGAGATTACATGACTCGTTGGGCAGGAGGGGCTGCTCACCACAAGGATTAGTACAC